>PLNQ01000127.1 GCA_003141815.1 Acidimicrobiaceae bacterium
AGCGCGGCGAGCGTGCCGAGGATGATCACGCCCACCTGGACGTTGATAATGCGTGGGTCCGAGAGAATCCGAGCATTGTAGAGCGAAGAGTTGGTGCCCGCGGAGCCGAACATGTGCTGCACGGCGGGAATCACTCGCGGCGCACTCTTGAAGAACTTGGGCAACTGACGTGCGAAGTAGTCCGCACCGACCACCGGGATAAGTCCGTACATGATCGGAAGGAAGTAAGCGCGAAAGCGCGAACCCTTGTCCATGAAGTTGCCCGGGTGATCGAATCCGATGTCACGCCGGGCACTAAGCACTCCGATGCCTTTGGCCGCACCAGCGGTGACGACCGACAAGAGCACGATTAGTCCGAGGTAGCTGACCGGGTCGGGATAGTGCGGGAAGCGCAGGTGACTGTTCAACCAGTTGTCGAGGGTGGTGTAAGCACTAAGGGCGTTCAGTTGCTGGAACAGCACGAGCCCCCACAAGAGCGCTACCGCCCACGCCACGTCGGCGCGACGACGCATGGGCGCGACGACCGAGGTGAGTGGCTTCTGGAGGAACAGCCCGATGTTGTCCTCCGGACAAGACTTGTAGCACTCGGTGCAAAGCCCGCAATAGAGATTTGAGTCAGAACTCGCTGGCCACGTGTACCACGAGCAGCCGTAACCTTCCGTGCCGCCACGCATACAGTCCTTCGTCTTGCAGCTGACGCACACGTCGCGATCGCGCGTGCGAAAGCCAGCGACCGAGCCCATTGAGCCGATAGTGCCAATGACCGAGGTCAGTGGACAGATGTAGCGGCAGAAGGTCCGCCGCTCGAAGACCAGGAAGAAGACGAGCGCAGTGGCGACGATGCCGATCACCATGAAGCTGGTCGAGGCTGGATTCCCCGGTGCGGCGATGTTGTAGTACTCCTCGATCCAGGTGAGGACGAGAAACGACGCGACCGGCAGCACGAAACCGAGGCGAGCCAGGGGCTCGGGGAACTTGCGACCAAGGCCCAAGGTCTTCTGGGTGCGCTGGAAGAAGGTGCGGCGCTGGATCCACTCGGCGAAGCCGCCGAAGGGGCACATCGCGCACCACGCCCGGCCCACCACGACCATCATTACGAACACCAGGCAGAACCAGACGTACCAAGTAATTGCGGCGCCGAAGTTCAGGCCCGGAATCGCCGTGCCCAGAAGACCCACGAAGATCACGGTCCAAAAGATGATCTGATTCGGCAGGATCAAGAAGAACTGAAACTTACGGTTGCGTAAGATGCGCGCGACGCGCGGGTTACGAGCAATGTCCAGCCCCGGTGATACGTCCGAAGGGCCAAAGCGCTCGTCCATGCCCTCGCGCTCTGGCGCGCGCAGTCGGATCGCCACCGCCACCGGGTCCGCCAAATGCACTTCTGAACTGTCGAACTTGATCGCCATATGTACCCCCGGTCCCCATGTGTAGCAAGTTCCTTGACCTACTACCGTAATACTACGGCTTTAGGTACGTACTATCACTTGGACGGCGTCTTGTCAACTACAACCTGGCTTTTGTCACGCCGGGGCCTCTTGGAGCAGCGCTAGAAGCCCGAATGACGGGCGTCCGGCATCAAGAAATGCCACCTGGACAGGGTCGTCGCGACGCCCTGTACGCGTCAATCAACGAGCAATGAGAAGCCCGATGACCCGAAAGGCTCGGCCCGAATAGCGACGGCGCGGGGTCCTCGCCTAGGGCTCGACGTCTCCCTTTTGGCCGTAACTGGCCCTTGGGCCGATTACTCCTTCGCCCGACGAGAACCCATTTGCAGCTCTAAGGAACCAAATTCACTCGCTGCTGACCTTAAGACCGCACGCCGTCGTTACCCGACGTGGGTGATATCAGAACCAAAGAAAACGCACGCCTAGGGTATTTCAGTCGCGTCGAACTGGCGGCAACGTTCTGCGCATCGATGAAGTCTCTCGCGTCCGCGGCCCGAGGAACTGCTCGAGGACTCGGTCGAGTTCGTCGGCCATACGGCGGTTCCGGCGGGCGCGGAACAGCGTCGAAACCGAAACTGCTATACCCGCGATCAGATACAAACCAATCGCAACAAAGGAAACCACGACTAACACGGCGAGCACGACGCCGAACACTTCACCCATGATGACATCTTGAAACCCACCGTCGAGAAATGGAACCCGGATATCACGGTTCGAAAATCCCAGATCTCACGGGTACACGCGTGGAACTACGCGGTGTCTCCCAGGCCCGATGCTGGCACTCAGCCCGTTCGAGGAGCAGACTGGCTCACATGGACGAGCCCACGCCCGCGGAGGGGAATCAATCGGGACCTTTTTTCCGGGCCCCTCTCGAAGAGACCGGCCGTCCGGCGACGCCGCCCGTCCGCGTCGTCATCGTGGACGATCACGCGCTGGTACGTGAAGGCACAATCCAACTCCTCCAACAAGCACCTGACCTCGAAGTAGTTGGTCAAGCCGGCTCTGGCGAGGAGGCGATGATCGTCCTTGAGTTGCGTCGTCCCGACGTGGCGCTCGTCGACGTCAACCTGCCGGGGATGAGTGGACTTGAGTTGGCACGTCTGGCCGCGGCATCACTTCCCAAGATCCGGATCCTCGTACTGAGTGCGTACGACGATTACGCGTACGTCACCGAGGCCCTTGAGATTGGAGTCAGTGGTTACCTCTTGAAGACCGTATCGGCGAGAGAGCTCGTCGACGCGGTGAGGGCCGTGGCGGACGGGGTGTTCGTGCTGGATCGGGCGGTCTCGGATCGGCTCACTCGTCGGAAGCGAAATGATTCAGTGAACGTCGGCGCGCTCACCCGCCGAGAGACTGACGTGCTCGAGTTGCTCGCCCGAGGCCGGTCGAATAAACAGATGGCCAATGAACTCGGGCTTAGTTTGCGCACGGTCGAGGGCCACGTCTCGAATGTGCTCGCCAAGCTTGGCGTTCAATCTAGGACCGAAGCGGTGGCCTACGCGCTCGGCCGTCGACTTGTTGTGCCGGAAGATCATGGCAGTTCTAACAACGCGGGCTGATTCCCGGGCCGTCCTGCACTTAGCAGTGCATCCGCCGGTGCGTGAGGCGCGCTTTTGGGTCATCCAGTCGATGGTGGTGCTTATCGCCGGGCTTCACCTATTTCTCGACTTACACATCTCATCCGAGACGGGACCGTTCCCCGCTGGTCTTCCCGTCGTGTTGCTGATCCTCCCGGTCGGCTACGCGGCGCTGCGCTACGGATTGGCGGGCGCGACGGCCACCGCAACATGGGCCGTCCTGTTGTGGTTGCCCGACTTGCTACTGCCCCGCGACCAGGGACATGTCGGCGGCGATCTGATCAACCTGATGCTCATTGTCGTCGTGGCCATAGTCTTCGGCCGACACATTGACGCCGAGCGCTACGGGCACGACCGAGTCGAACGAGCGATGGCAAAGTCATTGGATATCGAGGCCCGCTACCACCGTCTCTTCGAGACCAACCGTTCACCAATACTCGTCCTCGACCGCCAAAACATCGTCGCTGACGCCAATCCCGCCGCAAGGTTGGTACTCGGTGTGGACGTGGTCGGGAAGTCGGGGGCGTCATTCTTTAACGGAGGCACCACCATCGAAGAGCAGGCCGGGCAAGTACTCTTGCTGCCTAACGGTCACGCCTATCGGCTTGACGTCGTGTCGTTACCAGCCGACCTGGACGATACATTCACCCAGGTGATCTTCGAAGACGTCACCGAGGAGCGAAGCGAGGGCCGTCGCGCCACGCGCTACGCGCAACTAGTGGTCCAAGCGGAAGAGAATCAACGTCGGCGATTGGCTCGCGAGTTGCACGACGAGCCACTCCAGCTCTTCCTGCTCCTGGCTCGACGTCTCGAGAGTCTCGGGGAGGTCGAGGGCGTCCCTGGAACCGTGGCGGATGGACTTAGAGAAGCCCACCACCAGTCACTGGACGCTGCCGCCCGACTGCGGACTCTCGCGCGAGACCTGCGCCCGCCGACCCTTGACCAACTTGGACTCGTCGCCGCACTTTCGAGTCTCATCGCCGATATCGAAGACGAAGCCGAGCCGAACGCCGAACTCAGGGTCGTTGGGACCGAGACACGCCTTGCCTCTGAGGTTGAACTCGGCGCCTTTCGTATCACTCAAGAGGCCGTGCGAAACACGCTTCGCCACGCCGGTGCAAGCCACCTGTTGGTGACAATTGCGTTCGGACCCGAAGAACTCGCACTTACCATCACCGACGATGGGCAAGGCTTTAACCCCGTGATCCTCGTCGAACAGGATCCCCAACACCTTGGTCTGCTCGGGATGCGCGAGCGCGCGAGGCTGCTCGGGGGACACCTTGAGGTGCGCTCGGCCCCCGGACAGGGCGCTGTCATCGAGGCGACTATCCCGCTCGACGAACCTCGGCTCGGACGTGGCTCTGTCGCTTCCTAATCGTCGGCGCGCGACGTCAACGCCACCTGGGCCGCGTTCGCTCGTTACGGAGATCCCGACCATGGGGCCCTCGCCGTGTGGCCACACGTACAACCCGAACGATCGAAGAACAATGATGATTGACGTCGAATTCCGAGTGGAGAGTGATCCATTGGGCGAAGAGAGAACTCTCTGGCGCGACTCATCGTCTCGGGAATCTTTTGGCCGGCATCAACTCCGCCTAGTTGAAATCGAGGTCGCCAAGAACTACCGCGACCAAAGGTGATCGTGGAACCTGGCTCAACTATTTCACGAAACCAGACCCGCCGTTGTCATGTTGAGTCCGTCAACCGAACGCGAGCGATACACCGCCTGCACTTCAGTGAACTCTGACAGTCCCCCGGTCCGTTCTCGCCGCCGATGCCACTCCACTTACGTCCACCGAACGGTTGACTCGGCGCCAGTGCGAGATGCGTGTTAATCCACGCGGTCCCACACTCGAGCTGGCTCGCCACGGTAGCCGCACGATCCGGACCGGCACCCCACACTAAGGACTGAGGAAGAGCGGCTCAACCCACGTCGCCGTATCAGACTTGAACTTATTGGCGCCTCGTCAATTGGGCGCAGTAGAAGGGTATTTTTCAAAAAGTGACTTGCTCTTTTCATCGCTCGACTCCAATGGCCACCAGCCTCCAGCCCCTTTCGTCTCCCAGGAGCGAAGTCGGGCATTGAAACCGTGATGCTAGATCCAAAAGCGCTGCCTATCTCAGAGATCGGCTTGTCACCTCACGCGAACTTCTCGCTGACACAGGTTCGGTATTTGTGCGAATTGGCGACGAGAATTATGAAGAATTAACTGTCACCTACAGTTAGATCTCTCGAGCCTCGGCCACGTTGTCGAATCGAGCGAACTCGCCGCGCCACGTGAGGTGCGCGGTGCGCGTGGGACCGTTACGGTTCTTGCCCACGATGATCTCGGCGTCGGCCTTCATGTCATTGGACACGTCACCGTAGATCTCGGGCCGGTACAAGAACAAGACCACGTCGGCGTCTTGCTCCAACGAACCCGATTCGCGAAGGTCCGACATCATGGGGCGCTTGTCGGCGCGCTCTTCGAGCTTTCGCGAGAGTTGCGACAAGGCGACGACCGGGCACTCGAGTTCGCGAGCGAGGATCTTCAACGAGCGGCTCATCTCCGAGACCTCCACCTGACGGTTCTCGGCGCGACCACGGCTACTCATCAACTGCAAGTAGTCAATGATCACGACACCGAGGTCGCCGTTTTGCTGTTTGATGCGTCGAGCGCGGGCGCGCACGTCCATGATGGTGAGACTCGGGTTGTCGTCGATGAAGACCTTGGCGGACTGGAGGTACCCAAAGGCGTCGTGGGCTCGGTTCCAGTCGGCCTCACTTAAGTCACCGGTGCGCAACTTCGACGAGTCAATTCGCGCGGTCGAGGCGAGGATACGTTCCGCCAACTCCTGGCGACTCATCTCTAACGAGAAGAAGAGCGCGGGTCGATTCACGACTGCACCCACGTGGATCAAGATACCCAGGGCGAAGGCCGTCTTACCGGTGGCGGGTCGGGCGCCGACGATGGTCATCGAACTCTTCTGCAGACCTTGGAGGATCGCGTCGAGCGAGCGGTAGCCGGTCTCGAGACCGTTGAACTGACCTCTCGTCTCACCGCGAAGTTCGAGGATGTCGGCTTCGCTGAGAAGTAGTCGCTGCAGGGGCGACACCGAGTCCATCTTGCGGTCGTCGCCGATGGCGTTGATCTTGCGTTCGGCCTCGTCAATGAGACCCACGACGTCATCCGTGGCGACGTAGGCGTCGTCGACGATTTCGCCGGCCACGGAGATGAGGCGACGCTGCTGGGCCTTCTCACGAACGAGTTCGGCGTAGTGCTGCGCGTTCGCGGCCGAGGGCGTGTTGATCTGCAGCGATGAGAGCACGGCCAACTCCACCGCGACCGCGCCACGCTCTTGGAGCTTGGCTTGCACCGTGACGTAGTCGACGGGTTCGCCGGCGTGCGCGAGCGCGATGATCGCGCTGAAGATCTGTCCGTGCAGCGGACGATAGAAGTCCTCTGCCTGTACGTTCTCGTACGCAACGCTCACCGCCTCTTGCGAGAGCAACATTGCGCCGATGAGAGACTCTTCGGCTTCGATGACACTTGGTGGTATGCGCCCACCCGGGACTTGGCGGACGCGGTCGATTTCAATCTGTGTCATAAGACCTCAACGGTTGTTCAATTCGGTTGTGTGTCACAAGAAGCACAACGTGGGGATATACCTGTGCAGAATCTCCACGTTGTCCACACTTTCAAACGGTTGTGACATGAACTTCGCCGGAGCGCAAGCTCCGGCGAAGAACAACAATCAATGAACCACTGGGTGCGACGTTACTTCGCGACAACCTCGATGTTTACGTTCGCGATTACACCATCGAAGAGTGTTGCCGTCGCGGTAGAGTTTCCGACCTCTTTTAAGTGCTCGGCCAGAGTGATCGTGTGGCGATCGAGCGAGATGCCCGTCGCGGTGCGTATCGCGTTCACGATATCGGTCTCGCCAATGGACCCAAAGAGGCGTCCGTTCGCGCTCGCGCGCGCCGCGATGGTCAGCTTCGACTGCTCGATGAGCGCCTTTTGCGCTTCCGCGGCCCCACGACTCTTGGCATCGACGATGTCACGAGCCTTGCGCATCAGCGTTGCCTGGGTCTCGCTCGAGGCACTCGCCACCAACGCGGCGCCCGACGGGAGAAGGAAGTTTCGGGCGTATCCCGACTTCACGACCACGATGTCGCCGCGGCGTCCGAGGCCGTGTACGTCACTTCGAAGGAGGACCTTCATTCGCCAACCTCCGCCGGCAATGCGGTCTCGAAGACCTCTTCGGCCGTCGAGGCATCGTCCAAAAGCACGCCATCAGCCGCAGGAGCGGCGGCAGCTGCAGTACTTTCGGCCCCGTCGCGGCTAGGGCGCGGTCCGCGCGGGCCACGGTCGTCGCGTCCGCCGTCACGGCCACCGTCACGGCCACGGCCACCTCGACGCTCGGTTACGGTGCGTTGGGTGTAGGGCAAGAGCGCCAATTCGCGCGCCGTCTTGATGGCGTCGCCAACGTCGCGCTGATGCTGTTGGCAATTACCCGAGACCTTGCGGCCACGAATCTTGCCGCGGTCCGAGATGTACTTGCGCAGTTGGGCCAAGTCCTTGTAGTCGACGCGGTCGACGCCGTGCTGACAGAACGAGCAGGGCTTCTTCTTCGCCCCACGACGGATGTCGATCTTGGGCGCGCGCTTCGGCGGTTTGGGGTTATTAATACGTGGCATTAGAAAGGCTCCTCATCGAAGGCGTAGGTACTTGGTTCGTTCGTTCGTGGTGCCGCGGGACGGTCGCTCGAGGGGAAGTTGGTTCCCTCCGCGCGTGGCGTCCTCGTGACGACCGCGGTCGCAAAGCGTAGTGACGGGGCGATCTCGTCGGCGTTGATCTCGACGAT
>PLNQ01000083.1:0-8517 GCA_003141815.1 Acidimicrobiaceae bacterium
ACGTGAGTCGTGGGATCACGGTGTGTCCAATGACGAGGCCATCGTTGCTGGTCTCGCTCACACCGGTGGGGTCGTCACGGCGGCGGCACTCATTCTTATTGGCGCCATGAGCGGCTTGGTCTTCGGCCACGTCGCTGGGCTACAAGAACTCGGTGTCGGTCTCTCGCTGGGCGTTCTCGTTGACGCA
Organism: Acidimicrobiaceae bacterium; assembly: GCA_003141815.1. Taxonomy (GTDB): domain Bacteria; phylum Actinomycetota; class Acidimicrobiia; order Acidimicrobiales; family RAAP-2; genus RAAP-2. The sequence continues at coordinate 188 of PLNQ01000083.1, forward strand.
ACGCTCGTGCGCTGTCTACTTCTGCCCAGCATTATGACGCTGCTCGGACCACGGAGCTGGTGGTTACCGGCTCGCGTTGCCGCGTTGCTACGAGTCACGGCCTCGCCCCTCGAAACACGAGGAGCGAGGCCGTGACTCGCGATTACGTACTTATTACTTGACGATTCTGATGGCGAAGTGGAACGACGGCACCTGGTAGCCCAGCGCCAATCCCGGGAAGTCGTTTGCGGAACTGAGCACCGGCGCTAGCCCGAAGGGGGTGTTCGCGAACGCAGGTTGACTCGTGTAGAGCATGGGGTGCAAATCGATGATGTGCGTGCCAACGCCTCCGGTGGCGAACAAGTGAATGACGAGGTAGCCACTCGAGTTGAAACCGCACCCGTAACCGACGTAACTGTTGTCGTAGTCGACGGTCAAGGTGTTGTCGAGTTGCGTCCAGCCCACGCCCTTGATGCTGATGGTGAACTCTTGGCCTTCCTTGAAGGTGTAGGTCCCCGCACCAGATCCGCCCGCGGCGAACGCGGCGGATGAGTTGTCAGCCCGTGCGATGCCTTGGCTCACGACCGTGCCCGCCTTGTTGTAAATGGGCACGATGCTCTCTTTGACGTAGAACGGTACCTGCGCCTCGATCTTCGTCCCGCTCATCACGAGCACCATGTGCCATCCACCGAGGCCGTCAGGAACGGTCAAGCTCGTGCTGAACGCTCCGTTGACGATGGTGCCCGTCGCGATCGGGGTGGTCACCGGGACCCAACATCCTTGGCCGGTGGTGCTGCTGCAGTCCACGCGACTGCCACTCTCGGTGGCCCAGGCAACCTGATCGGTTCCAGTACCCGAGAGTCCGGTCACCGACAGTGTGGTCGTGGACTTAACCGGACCACTCGCCGCCGACAACGTCGCGACGGCCGTGCTTGCTGGGTCCAGGTCACCGGGCTGCAGGGTGGTGAGTTCATTCACCGTGGGCTTGACCGCAACCGGCCACGAGACGTAGGGCTTCGCGGGTCCGGCGTCGCGAGTGACGTGAAACTTGATCGACCCACCGTTCATGAACGGATAGGGCGACTGAATCGGATTGAGGTACAGGTCGGTCAGCGCGTCGCCGACCATCAGAATGTGCGTACCGACCGGACCGGCCGCGCGGATGACCGTCGTGCCGGTGCCGCGGGTCCACTCCGACACCATCTCGCCCGTGAAGTGGTTGTCCCATAAGATCGCGGCGCTGTTTTGGAACAAGCTCGAGCCCATACCGGTGTAGGTGATGGTGATGGGCGTGCCAATGGGCCCACTCGTCGGGGTCACCGTGAGTGAGCGCGTCGTCGTGAATGAGCCCTCGAGTAGATCGACACCGTTAACCACCGCATAGATCTCGTGCGAGCCACCCCAGTCGTTGGGAACCTTCGTGGTGAGCGAGAACACTCCATTCGCGTCGGTGGTGACGTTCGCGAGAACGACCGTCACGTTGGTCGTGGTTCGGCCCATGTAGTTGACCGTGTTCGGCTCGGGATCGACGTTCCAGGTGGCGTTGGACGTCGCCCACGTCAACGCGACCTTCGTCGACGCTGGAAGCTTCGAGCCAGCAATCGTCACGTCCGATCCCACGGGTCCCCCGGCGAGTGGAGTAATTGCCAACACCCCGATGTTTGCACTGATGGTCGCCGCGCTCGCCAGTGGTCCCGGCAGGGGTGCAACATTAGGAATGACCGGGGTGGGAATCGAGACGTTGATCACCGGCGCCGTGGCCGTCGACGCGTCGCCACCACTCGCTGTTGCGAATAACACGACCGCGACAACCCCCGCGGCGAACCCCCGGGCCATGAGCATTCCCGTCCTCTTCGTGACACGAACCTTGCTCATCATTTCCCCTTTTCGCCGAGATCACGGCGGTCTCTCACTGGTGCGCGACTTGCAACACCAACCACCGGGCCGAGCGAACTGTGTGAGAGACACAGTCGCTCGGCCCGTGTACAGCTCAATCAACCAGCCGGCGCGGGATTCAGCGTCAGGTCTGACGGTGCGGCGTATCCAGCTTGGGTGTACGTGCCGCTCACGCCAGCAACGGCCTTCTTGACGATCTTCGTTCGCATCCTCATGACGTACTTTCCGTTCGATTGCTTGATCCTTATCGCGACCCTCTTGGTCACGGCGGGAACGGCGATCGTATTAACGACGATCTTGAAGTTCACGATGCCGGTCGTCGTGTAGCCGGTCGTGTTCCAGCCGACGCTCCAAAAGGCCACCGACCCGTGGTTTCCGTAGTTCATGATCAGTGGCGTCGCGACGCCGGGAATGGTGACGATCACGCTGGACACGTTCTTCGGCGTGAGTGCAACGCCGCCGGTGACGACGTCAAGACCCGACAGGCGAAAGACGACGGTTTGACCAATCAGGAACTCATTGGTCTGAGCACATCCGACCGGCGCCTTGAGGGCACCCGTGCCACCGGTGCCCACCACCGTGTCGACGTTCAACGCGAGGGCCAGCGGAGCGCTGCCCTGCACTGGAGGCGCCAGGGTCGTTGTCGTCGTGGTCGTCGTCGTACTATCGGCCGACGCCGTTGTCACGCTGAGCAGCGAGAAGCCACCAAGAGCCATGGCCCCCGCTGCGACTCCCGTGATAATTCTCTTCATTTCGCACTTCCTTCTCTGTTTGACGACTAACCGACCGTGAGCGTGCCCGTCACGGACGCGCTAAACACGTCGTTCTCCGAAGAGCCCCCCGCGTTCGAGGTAACACTGAAAGAGCCCGTGAACTTGAGGGTGCCCGAGACGCGGGCGTACTTGCCCGATCCGCCCGTGACCTTTGCGAGTGCCTTCACCGTGACGCTGGTAGGTGTGCTCGTTCCCGACGCGCAGCCCTGTGAACTCGACGACGAGATGACCTTGAACCTCAAAGTGCCGCCCGCTCCGCTGAGGCTTCCCAGGCCGGCAACGGGGTCGCACTGATTCGACGCGGGAGCGGAACCCGTGGCGCTGACGTGGCCCGATCCAAGGAGCGTGCCCGTACCGGTGCCGCGCACGGACGTCACCGTTACTGAAGTCGCTGACTGCCCTGCCGCGCCGACCATCAAAAGGGCGATCGAACCCTTGTAGGTGCCCTTAAAGGCGACCTTGTGAGACTTGACGACGTGGCTCAAGAGCGTCACGTGGTCTGAAGCGTTCTTTGAGACGGCGCCTGAAGGAAGTCCATATCCGAGGATCATGACTATTAAAAGGCCGGAAAGTGTAAATATTCTTTGGGTTTTGTCCATACAAAGAACCGTACTGAGCACGGTTATCGGCCCACTAGGGAACTAAGTCGGCCTCCCTAGGGAACAAAGTAACAACAAAATCAATTTTAACTCTCATGTTGATAGGATTTACCTATGATGCCCACGAAGGGCCCTACCATTCAACAGTTGCGGTGCTTCGTCGCCGTGGCGATCACCCAGCAGTTCACCGTCGCCGCCGAATCACTCCACATCGCACAGCCGTCGCTGAGTCAGCAGATCCATCACCTCGAACAAGTTCTCGACACCGAGTTGTTCCATCGCAGTTATCGTCCCGTGCGATTGACTGACACGGGCGTGGAACTCTTGCCACTCGCCCGGCGCGTGTTAGCCGATCTCGATGAGGTCTTTGAGCGAGTGAACGACGTGGGAGGGATTCGCCGAGGACACGTGACAATCGGCGCGACGCCCAGTCTCGGGGCGACCCTCATGCCCGAGGCCCTAGCGAGATTCCAACGTCGCTATCCCGGCATCTCGGTCACGTTCGTCGAACGCCACTCCAATGAGCTTCTTGACGAACTCGAATCGGCCGCGCTGGACCTAGCGCTCGTCATCTTGCCGATCCCGCGCCCGACGCTCGATTCGGTCGTTGTCGCAACCGAGACGCTCGTGGTGGTTGTCGCGATCGACCACCCGTTGGCCGTCCGCGATCACGTCTCCATTCGAGACCTTGACGGCGTTCCCATGATCATGTTTCGCGAGGGCTATGACGTAAGGAACGCCACGATGGACGCGTTCGCCCACGCAGGCGTGCCACTGAACGTCGCACTCGACGGCGTCGAAATGGGTAGCGTTCTCTCCTTTGTCGCGGTCGGCATTGGGGCGGCGATCGTGCCCAGCATCGTGGCGAACTCGAACCCGGACGTGAAAGTCCTGCACGTCGGGCCCCCTTCACTGGAACGCACAATTAGCCTTGTGCGACCCCTTCGTCACGCGTCATCCTTGGCGGCGTCCGCGCTGTCAACAGAGATCACCGACTTTCTTCGCGAACGCCGGTGGCCGAAGATCACGTCACCCGACGTGCGACCAGCTGATGTGTGAAGCGCCAGTCATTCATCCGGAGATGAATGTCGAGCACAATTTCTCGAAGATCTCGTACGTTCGATAAACGTCGCTCCGCGGATTCCGTCGATGACGCCGCCGAGGTCACTTTCTCCGAGTTCATGAGGTAAAAGGTTCGTGTCCATGCGTACGGGTGAGACGTGGTTGTGTAGCAAAAGAACTAAAGTAAATCTCGGGGAACCTGAGCGTCAGTTCTGGTGAATCGAAGGACTGTTTTAGCCTTTTTGAGGGGAGATTCTGCGTGAAGCCGACGGACACTCAAGGTCCCGACTACTTCCATAAAGTTGTCGACTGCCAGTGGGCTTGCCCCGCGCATACCAACGTCCCGGGCTATATCCGCTTAATCGCTCAAGGTCGTTTCGACGACGCCTACATGTTGAATCGCGAGTCCAACGTATTTCCCGGGATCCTCGGACGAACCTGCGACCGACCCTGCGAACCGGCGTGTCGACGCGAGCGCGTCGACGGCGCGCCCGTCGCGATCTGCCGTTTGAAGCGCGTCGCCAGTGACCTGAAAGGCGACATCGAAGACCGACTTCCCACAATTCCTGCTGAGAAGAACGGAAAGCGCGTCGCCTGCATCGGCGCGGGTCCATCGTCACTGACCGTCGCGAACGACCTCATGCCGATTGGCTACGAGGTCACCATCTTCGAGCAGTACGACAAGCCCGGTGGGCTGATGCGCTCGAACATTCCCTCCTTCCGTCTGCCCGAGGAAGTCCTCGAAGACGAGACACGAATGATCCTCGACATGGGCGTCGACATCCGATACAACACGCCCGTCTCGAGTCTGCGTGCGCTCCTCGACGAAGGATTCGACGCCGTCTTCGTCGGTGTCGGCGCGCCGCGCGGGAAAGAACTTAACCTTCCCGGTCGCCACGACGAGGTGGAATCGCACATCCACATCGGCATCGACTGGCTCGAGTCGGTGGCCTTCGGTCACGTCAGCGAGATCGGCGCTCGCGTCCTCATCATCGGCGTGGGCAACACGGCGATGGACTGCTGTCGCACGTCGCGGCGACTCGGCGGCACCGACATCAAAGTCATGGCTCGGCGTCCCCGTCAGTTCTTCAAGGCGTCGCCTTGGGAGCTCGACGACGCGGAAGAAGAGCAGGTCGATATCCTCGTGAATCACGTGCCGACGCGCTTCGTCATTGAAGACGGAAAACTCGTCGGCATGGAGTTCGACGTCCTCGAGTGGGACGAGAACGCCTCGCACTCAACGACCGTCGACACCGTCGTGCTGCCCTGTGACGACGTGATCCTCGCCATCGGCCAAGAGAACTCCTTTCCATGGATCGAGCGCGACCTCGGCATGACGTTTGGCGAGTGGGAGATGCCCCTCGTGGACGAGGTCACCATGCAGTCGAGCGTGCCGGGCGTCTTCTTCGGCGGCGACGCGGCGTGGGGACCCAAGAACATCATCTGGGCCGTTGCCCACGGACACGAAGCCGCCATCTCCATCGACAACCACTGTTTCGACGTGCCGCTGTTCACGCGCCCGGCCATGGGCATGACGCTCGTCAGCCAGAAGATGGGCATGAGCGAGTGGAGCTACCACAACGACTACAACCAGTCGTCGCGCCAGAAGATGAGCCACGTCGAACTGACGAAACGATTCGAGTCGCTGAATCTTGAAGTCGAACTCGGTTTCAGCGCCGAACAGGCGGCGCGCGAGGTGCAGCGCTGTCTCAACTGCGACGTGCAAACCGCCTTTGCGGCGCCGCTATGCATCGAGTGCGACGCCTGTCTCGACATCTGTCCGGTGCAGTGCCTCACCATCACCAGTAACGGCGACGAAGCGGACTTGCGGGGTCGATTGCTCGCTCCCGCCACCAACCTCGACCAGGAGCTCTACGTCTCGGAACCGCTCCCCCAGACGGGGCGGGTCATGGTGAAGGACGAGAACGTCTGCGTGCACTGTGGCCTCTGCGCCGAAAGATGTCCGACGGCCGCGTGGGACATGGCACTCTTCGACCTGGCCATTCCCTACGCCGGATCGAAGAACTTCATCCCCGTTGCCGTGGGCTTCGGAGGCGGTGGTCGCTGATGACGATGACCGCCAAGTCGACGTCGAAGTCCAAGGAGCCACGTCAGATCAACGACTTCTCCATCAAACTCGCCAACGTGAACGGTACCGGTTCGTCCAGCGCGAACGGTCTACTCGTGCAAGCCATCTTTCGCATGGGCGTGCCCGTCTCGGGTAAGAACCTCTTCCCCTCGAACATCCAAGGTCTACCCACCTGGTACGAGATCCGCGCGAACGCGTCGGGCTACACGGCCCGCGCCCTCAACTACGACCTCGTCGTCGCGATGAACTCCCAGACTTACGACGAGGACATCGCCGAAGTTCGTTCCGGCGGCTACTTACTCTACGACTCGTCGTGGCCACTCGACCCCGCCTTGGGGCGCGACGACGTGAACTTCCTCGGCGTTCCCTTGGCGGCGATGTGCCTTCAGAACTTCGCGAAACCGCGCGAACGCATCTTGATGAAGAACGTCGCCTATGCCGGCGCCGTCGTGGCACTCGTTGGCATCGACCTCGAGGTGGTGGCGAACTTGCTGTCCGAGACCTTCGCGCGCAACGAAGCGCTTCGCGACTCGAACCAGCGCGCCCTGCGCTTGGGCTACGACTACGCACGAGAGAACTTCGAGTGTCCGCTGGCCTTCCACCTGGAGCCGCTGAACAAGAACGACGACTCGATTCTCATCGACGGCAACACCGCGGCCGCGTTGGGCTGTCTCTACGCCGGCGCCACCGTCGCCGGGTGGTACCCCATCACGCCCGCGACGGCAGTGATGGACAACTTCACGAAGCTCTGCGCCACGTACCGGCGCGAGCGCGTCGTCAGTGACGATCCGGACGCACCAGTGACGTACAAGAACAACTACCTCATCATCCAGGCGGAGGACGAGATCGCCTCAATCGGCATGGTGCTCGGCGCGGGTTGGAACGGCGCGCGCGCCTTCACTTGCACCTCGGGCCCGGGTATCTCGCTCATGAGTGAACTCCTCGGACTCGCGTACTACACCGAGATTCCGGCCGTCATCATCGACGTGCAACGCGTCGGGCCGTCGACAGGCATGCCGACGAGAACCCAACAGGGCGACATCTTGATGTGCGCCTACGCCTCGCACGGCGACACCAAACACATCCTGTTGTTCCCCGCGAACCCACACGAATGTTTTGAGTTCGCCGCGCAGTGCTTCGACTTGGCCGAGCGATTCCAAACGCCGGTCTTCATGCTCTCGGACCTCGACATCGGAATGAACGACTGGGTGGTGCCGCGACTCACGTGGGACGACAATTACGTGCCCGACCGCGGCAGGGTCCTCACCGACAACGACCTCTCCGAGATCGCCGAGTTCTTTCGATACGCGAACGAAGACGAGCAGTTCGTCACGCCCCGCACACTGCCCGGCTCGATCCCGAAAGGTGCCTACTTCATTCGAGGGTCCGGTCACGACAAGTACGGGACGTACACCGAGGTGCCCGACCACTATCAAGAGGTGATCGACCGTCTGAAACTGAAGCACGCAGCCTCGGCGTCACACGTGCCCGCGCCAGTCATCGAGCGTCGAATGGGCGCCAAAGTTGGCGTCATCACCGTGGGCAGCTGTGATCTCGCGGTGCGCGAGGCCCTCGAGGAACTCGAGACCCACGGCGTCGTGGCCGACTTTCTTCGGGTGCGAGGGTTCCCCTTCGTGGACGACGTTCGAGACTTCGTCGAAGGACACGAACGTTGCTTCGTCGTGGAGCAGAATCGCGACGCCCAGTTGCGCTCGCTCATCTCTATCGAGACGGGCGTGGCGATCGAGAAGATGACTTCCGTCCTCGCCTACGGGGGCTTTCCCCTCAGCGCCCAGCAGGTCGTCGACAGCGTGCTCACCCAAATGGAGTTCTCTTAATGCCTTCGATACTGAAACCCTTCATACCCCTCAACCCACTGCCGAAGAATGAACTCGGGCTCACCGTGCGCGACTACGAGGGCGCGATGTCGAC
>PLNQ01000083.1:8608-10778 GCA_003141815.1 Acidimicrobiaceae bacterium
TCGGGCGACGGCGACTCGCTCTCGATTGGCTTGGGTCACCTCATGCACGCCATGCGTCGCAACGTCAACATGGTTTACGTCATTGAAAACAACGGGGTCTACGGACTTACGAAGGGTCAGCTCTCGGCGTCGGCGGACATTGGTTCGGCCCCGAAGAAGGGTGAACCCAACCTGCTCGCTCCGATCGATCCCATCATGTTGGGCCTGACCCTGGGCGCGACGTTTCTCGCCCGGAGCTTCTCCGGCGACAAGGAGCAGCTGATTCCGATACTGAAGGCCGCGGTCAAGCACCACGGCTTCGCGCTGATCGACGTGATCTCGCCGTGCGTGACGTTCAACGATCACGAGAGCTCGACGAAGAGTTACAAGTTCGTTCGCCAACACGAAGTAAAGGAAGTCCAAATGGACATCGAGGCTGTATCGGATTTCGTTCCGATTCACGTGCCCATCCGCGAGAAGATTCCGAGTGATGGCGCGAAGGCTGTCACGATGCACGACGGCAGTGTGTTGCGCTTTCGTTCCGTTCCCGATGGGTACGACCCGAGTGATCGTCAAAACGTCGAGGAGTACATTCGCGATCGTCAGACCCGTGGCGAGATCGCGACGGGTCTTTTGTACCTGAACGAATCAGGCCAAGAGATGCACGAACTCAACCACACCCCCGACGCCGGACTGAACCGAGTTCCCTACGCGGATCTCTGCCCGGGGGCCGCCGAATTGGCGAAACTGCAAGAGGATTTTCGCTAAAGAGGGACCCTTCAGTCAACCACTGGTACGAGTAGGGCTACGTTGCGAGCACCGGATTTACGACACGAGGCGAAGTTCGATTAATTGTTCTCGTATGTCAATTGGATGACATCAGAAATTCATGACGCACTTCTTAGTGAATGTTGAGGGTTTAGTTGATTGAGAACGCGATGAGACTTTGACGAACCTCGGATGAAGGAGATACATCAGTCTAAAATTCATAGACGTGTTCAATCCCTCAATGAAAGTTTTCCTGGCGTCGCTTATCGCCTTGACCGGCGTCATCGGAACTGCCGACCTTGCGTCGTCGAGCACGTCAACACCCTCGACATCATCGGGTTATGACATCGGTTTCCCTCAGTGCAGCAGTAGCCTTCCCGCCTCAGAAGGTTTTGGCATTGTCGGAGTTAACGACGGACGCCCCTTTTCCACGAACCCATGCCTCGTAAGAGAACTCCAATGGGCCGAGACGTCACTCACCGGCAGCCCAGAATTTTACGCCAATACGGCCAATCCTGGACCTGCAAACAACTCCAACTGGCCAACCTCTCAACAGACACCGCAGATCTGTTTTGGAGCGAACTCAGTCGCGTGCTCCTACGACTACGGCTGGAATGCCGCGCAAGGTTCGTTCCAAGGCGCGGTGGCCGTTGAGACCCAACTCGGATCTCCGTCGCCGACTGTTGCCGTGACGGGAGCACATTGGTGGCTGGACGTCGAATCTGGCAATGCTTGGGAAACGATCAGGACGAACAGCGCTCCAACGAGTGCATCGTTTGCGAATGACCAGGGCGTAATAGAAGGTGAACTCGCGTACTTCGCAAGCATGGGTGTGGTGTCAGTTGGTATTTACTCGACTGGATCACAGTGGACGGGCTTGATTGGCCAGACGGGGTCGACCTTCGCAACGACCAAAGTGTGGTTGCCCGGCGCTGGCTCGCTGACCTCAGCGCAGGCGCAATGTGCCTCAGCATCGTTTACCGGTGGCCCGGTTGCCATGATTCAATACCCGTCCAATGGATTGGACGGTGACTACCAGTGCCCACTCCTAAGTAATCCAATATCTTCGTCAGTGTCGGTAGCGAATTCAGCGACGTTCACGGATCAGCTCGCTGTGGCTGGCGAAAGCGCATCGGTCAGCTACGTCCAGACCACCGGCACGCCGTACCTCAGCGTCTCAAGTTCCGGTCTTATCGCGACGAGCGGACCGTTAGCGGCTGGAACCTACACGGCAACCGGAACTAGTTCTTCGAGTGGCTACGGCGGGACGTTCACGTTCACTCTCTCGGTCGGCACCATGACGCAGAACCTTCCTACGTCAGCTTCAGCGTCAGTTGCCGCAACCGTCAACTTCACTGATCAACTCGCGACCACCGGAAGTAGTGGAACGGTGACCTTCGTGCAGACCACCGGCGCGCCGACC
>PLNQ01000038.1 GCA_003141815.1 Acidimicrobiaceae bacterium
ACCTCTTGCGAGCCGGGATCTCGCGAGCGACGTCGCGCGATCGTCTCGCTCGTCCACTCCCCACCCGATTGGACGAACCATCGTCGAAGGGGGGTCACGCCGTGCAAGTGCTTCGGACGTATCCGTCGAGACGTCCGAAGTACCCCTTCGCGCCGCACGGTGAACGGAGCGTCGCGCGCGCTTTCGCCAAAGCAATCGATCGAGCGCGCACGTTGATCTACATCGAGGATCAGTACTTCTGGTCAATTGAGATCGCGAATCTCCTCGCCGACGCGCTGCGTCGACGTCCGACGTTGCAGGTCATCGCCGTCGTTCCTCTCTACCCCGACAAGGACGGCAGGCTGTCGGGACCCCCGAGCCGACTCGCTCAGGCGAGGGCCATCGCGATCGTAAAAGCTGCGGGCGGCGAGCGTGTCGGGATTTACGACGTCGAGAACGAGGACGCTCACCCCATCTACGTCCACGCCAAAGTCTGCGTCATCGATGACGTCTGGGCGACCGTTGGATCGGACAACCTGAACCGCCGATCGTGGACGCACGACTCGGAACTCTCTTGCGCCGTGATCGACAGCGAACTCGACGAACGGCTGCCCCTCGACCCGGGTGGACTGGGAGACGGCAGTCGCAAGTTCGCGCGTTCGTTACGGCTGTCCCTCTGGGCGGAACACCTCGGGCGGTCGGCCGATGACCCGGCACTTTTGGATCTGACCCACGGTTCGACACTTTGGCAAGAAACGGCCGACAAACTCGAAAACTGGCGATCTCGTGGGCGTAAAGGACACCGACCAATGAGTCGGATACGACGACACACAATTGAACCGGTGCCCGCGGCAAGCCAGCGCTGGGCCGACGTCGCGTACCGGTTGATTTTCGACCCCGACGGTCGGCCGCTCTCGCTTCGTTTGCGGCGTCGCTTCTGAGGAACTTCGTCCAATGCTGACGAATGCGTCGGACCCGTTTTTAGTCAGATGCCGCTCCTCTCGTCACACGCCACGGCTTGAAACGTCGAGGATTGACCTTGGCCTGATCCTCATTCCACGGCGCCGTCGTCGGGGCTCGAGCCTTACAACGTTTCCCGTACGAGAGGCCTCTCGGGACCTATAGTTATCTCGAAGGCGCCGAGACCACGCTTCCTTCTCCCTTGGCCGCTGGCCAGGTAGAACGCGGAAGGAAGTATCAAAGTGGTTTCGACCAGAACGATCTTCATTGCGAGCAGTGGCATCGTCTCCATCGCGGTCACTAGGTTCCTCGAGCCGGGTTTCAGACGCCTCACTCCCAGAGGCACCGACGTCAGACAGCTTCCGCCTGGTATTACTGGCGATCCATCCCCACCGCCCGCCGAGCGCATCGCCAGCCGCATGGGGCGCGCTCAGAAAATAAACTTGGTCGAAGGAAAGCACTCTCGAACTGGTAAAACACGCAATTCGAACCTGGACGGTCACCATGACTGACATGGCGAAGGGCAGTTCCAATGAAACAATCGCTCGCGGGCGCAACGGCGCCGTGAAACGTTCCACCTTTCTCGATCCCTCCGCCGATGGCCCGACACGTTCTCTGGCCCAACGAGTAGCTCGGGGCCATGGCGTCGTCGCCGTCATCATCGCCGCGATTGTTTCGTTCGTCCTACTGGCACTAGTGATGGCCGCACTGGGACTCTTGATCACTCACGTCCTCGCCCACGGGCCTCTCGGCACGTGGGATCGCCACGTGAGTCGGTGGTTCGACAAGCAACGCTGGAGGACCATGAACCGAATGAGCGGGGACGCGACCAACCTCGCCGACACATTCGAAATAGCCGGTGGCGCCGCGATTGTCACTGTCGTGGTCCTCGTTCGACGGTGGGGACGACACGCATTCCTGATCATCGCCAGTTTGGCCATCGAACTTTCCGTCTTTCTTGCGACGAACTCAATCGTCAAGAGACCGCGACCGACCGTGCATCACTTAGGGGGCACGCCGTCGACCTACGGATTTCCGTCGGGGCACACGGCCGCTACCGTCGTCCTCTTCGGCGGCATCGTAGTGCTCGTCTCTGTCGCGACGACTCGACGGGTTCCCAGAATCGCGGCGTGGGTCGTCGCCGTCGCGCTGACGTTGGCAGTTGGCCTCTCGCGGGTTTACCGCGGCGAACACTTCCCGACCGACGTGATTGCCGGTGCGCTCTTGGGCATTGGCTCATTGGTGGCCGGCGTCTTCATCATCCGCGTGGCCGGCGTCAACCGTGCTGACAGACCACACGACGCAAAGAAATCCATCGCGATCAACCGCGCCGCCCCACTGGATCAAGTTCCACAGTGACGTCCGTCGCCGTCATCGCCCACCGGAACAAGACGCTCGGCGGTGGTCTCGCGGAACTCCGCACCGTACTGGCGGAAAAGGGTGTCCGCGATCCGATCTGGTACGAAGTGCCCAAGAGCAGCAAGGCCCCCAAGCTGGCTCGTCAAGCAGTCGCGGCGGGTGCCGACCTGCTCTTCATCTGGGGTGGCGACGGAACGGTCCAACGTTGCGTCGACGCCGTTGCCGGAAAAAAAGTGGACTTGGCGATCTTGCCCGCAGGCACGGCCAACTTATTGGCGAATAATCTGCAAATCCCGATCGATCTCCGAGGGGCCGTCGACGTTGGTCTCGATGGCGACCGGCGCACTTTGGACGTCGGCGTGCTGAACGGCGAGCGGTTCGCGGTGATGGCCGGTGTCGGCTTTGACGCCATCATGATGCGCGACGCCGACGGCGAGTTGAAGAGCCATCTCGGTCGACTGGCCTACGTATGGACCGGCGTTCGCGCCACCCACATGACGTCACGCAAGGTTCGCATCGAGATCGACGGCGAGCCGTGGTTCAAGGGAAAAGCGAGTTGCGTCCTCCTTGGCCAGATGGGCAACTTGGCGAGCGGGATTGTCGCTTTCCCGGACGCCCGCCCCGATGACGGACTGCTCGAGATAGGCGTGGTCACGGCGGAAAACGCCATGCAGTGGGCGCGGGTGCTCAGTCGATTGGTGGCCGAGGACGCCAAGCACTCTCCACTTACGCAAATGGGGCAAGGGCGCAAGGTGGACATCAAACTCGACCGACCCACGACGTACGAGCTCGACGGGGGCGCCCGAACGGCGAAAAGGAGATTTCAAGCGACCGTCGAGCTCGGAGCAATAACTATCCGAGTGCCGAAGCAGAAGTCGGAGTCGGAGTCGGAACTGGAACTCGAGCTGGAGCAAGAACTGGAGCAGCCATGAGTAGTGCCTCGCTCGTTCCCGAGACTCGGGGTCTCACCGGTGACGACGCGTGGAAAGTTCTCAAGCGCACTGGTTGGGGGCGCCTGGCGAAGGATGCCTTTCAGCGACTGCGCGTGGCCGACGGCTTCAGCCATGCCCGCTCATTGGCCTTTATGATGTCGCTCGTCGCTATTGAGGGACTAATCGGCCTCGTCGGGCTGGCAAGTGTTCTTCACAAGGGCGGCATCGCCGCGACAATCGACGCCGCGCTGCGTCGCGCCGTTCCCGGTCCCGCCGGNNTGGTCGTAGCAACGACGGCGATGGGGCAACTCGAACGCGGACTCAATCGCATCTATGGGGTCGAGCAGGACCGCCCGACCCTTCAGAAGTACGGACTCGCACTGTTGTTCGCGTTGAGCGCGGGCACGCTCTCTGCGGCGGCTTTCGTCTGCCTCGCGTTCGGCCGGGACCTGTTCCATTCAACAAACAACGCCGCGCTTTCGACCGCCTGGGCGGTCGTTCGTTGGCCGCTCGGCGTGGGGTTAACGGCCGTCGCGGTCACCCTCCTCTTTCGCTGGTCGCCGCGCCGCCGCCAGCCACGTTTATCGTGGCTGGCCTTCGGTTCTGGGGTGTCGGTGCTCTTGTGGGGGCTGGCGACGGCACTTCTTGGCCTTTTCTTCTCGAGGAGTTCGTCGTTCGGGTCGACGTACGGCCCCCTGGCCGGAGTGGTGGCGCTCCTCGTGTGGAGTCTGTTGTCGAGCGTCGCGTTGTTTTACGGCGCGGCCATAGGGGCACAACTCGAAGCAGTCCGGACCGGTACGCCCGCACCGCAGGACGCGCAAAAAGTGGCCGAATCAGATCCAGCGACTGATCGAGGAGCGGTAGCGGCGCCGTGACCAGCGAGAACACGAAGAGTCCCGCGCGGGACCCCGAACAGGTGGTCGCCCAGGGGCGACGCACGCTCGAAGGCGTGGTGGGGATCCCGGCGACGGAGGGCAACCGAGTCACGGTGTTGCGCAACGGGGACGAGATCTTTCCAGCGATGCTTGGGGCCATTGATGGCGCCGAACACACCATCGACTTTCTGACCTTCGTCTACTGGAAGGGCGAGATCGGCACCGAGATGGCTAGTGCTCTGTCTCGACGGGCTCGAGCGGGGGTCCGCGTTCGGGTGCTCTTGGACGCCTGGGGATCGCACCCCATCGAAGACCAACTCATCGACGAAATGATCAGTGCCGGGGTCCAATTGCGGTGGTTTCGTCCCCTCAGTCGACTGCATCTCGGCGACGTCAATCACCGCACGCACCGCAAGGTGCTCGTGGTCGACGAGTCGGTGGGCTTCACCGGCGGCGTGGGCATCTCCGATCTGTGGCGCGGCGACGCGCGCAACGAACACGAATGGCGTGACACCCACTTCAAGGTCGAAGGTCCCGCCGTCGACGGACTGCGCGCCGCGTTTCTGGATAACTGGGCGGAAACCGACCCGACCATCTTCGAGGCCGAATTCGACCGCTTTCCGAGCCAGCCCACGCCCGGCGACAGCACCGTGCAGTGTGCGCGCGGTGCCTCGGCGACGGGCGGCAGCGATCTGCGAAGCGTCTTTCAGACCCTCTTGCAGTTGGCCACACGACAACTACGCGTGACGACGGCCTACTTCGTGCCCGACGACGATCTCACGAAGCGCCTCTGTGACGCCGCCGAGCGCGGCGTCCGGGTACAGATCCTCCTTCCCGGACCTTTCGCCGACAAGCGTTTCGTGCAACTCGCGGCGGAGATGGACTACGAGGAACTCATCGAGTCCGGTGTCGAACTTTGGAACTTCCAGCCCTCGATGATGCACGCGAAGATCATGACGGTGGACGGCCTCATCGCCAACGTCGGTTCGGCCAACTTCAACACTCGCTCCCTCAATTGCGATGAAGAGATCAATATGGTCATCTTCGATCCGGCGATCGCGCGCACCTTGGACGACCACTTCGAGGAGGATCTCGAACGCAGCGTCAAGATTGACGCCCGTCGCTGGAAGGAGCGCTCCCTCCTCCAACACGCCAAAGAACGACTCGTCGCACCACTACGCCCCGTTTCATAGGAGATCGCACACATGCTCATTCTTTCCCTCACCCTGCTGGCTATTGTCATTCCCGGCCTCGTCGCGGCATTTATCGCGTACCGATGGCCCCAGAGCGCGCCAACGGCGCCCAAGCTCGCCGTCGAAACGGTCCAGAGCGAAGTTCATCGACATCCGGGCTCGGCCGGGTTCATGCGCTCGCGGCTCGATCCGAACTCCGCGACCGGTCTGTTCCTGAGCGCGGCGGTCGTCCTGTTCGTCGTCGGCGCCGCCGCCGTGGGGATCGTGCTGTTCATGATTCACACCAACTCCGGCTTCGCTCGACTGGATCGCAGCGCCAGTCTGTTCGGAGCGCACCACGCGACCGCCCTCTCCACCCGAGTCTTGAAGGTGTACACCCAAATCGGCGGAGCCCTCGTGATCGTCCCCCTGGGCGTTGTCGTCGCAATCGTCGAATGGATTCGCCAGCGATCCATCGCTGTCGTCACGTTCCTCATCCTTGTCGTGGGAGGACAGTTCCTCGTCGCCAACGTCATCAAGTCAATCGTGGGTCGCGCCCGACCCCACTTCGATCAGCTGACGGGTTTTTCCGGGACATCCTTTCCGTCCGGTCACGCCGTGGCGACCGCGGCCTGCTTCGCGGCGTTCGCTCTGGTCATCGGTCGACGACGGTCCCTACTGGTGAGGGCGCTACTCGCGGGCCTCGCCGTTGGTCTCGCCACCGGCATCGCGTGGACTCGGGTCATGCTCGGCGTGCACTGGCTGACCGACGTGCTCGGCGGATTGGCGCTCGGCTGGGCGTGGTTCGCCCTCTGCTCAATTGCCTTTGGCGGTTATCAACTGCGATTTGGCGCTCCGGCAAAGACTGCCGCGGAGGTAGTTTCCCCTTGAACGTGGTGTCGCTGACGGTCGGGTCGATTTACGGTCCGAAGACTACCGAGGTACGTCGAAGTTGAAGATGGACGAGTCGTAGGCGTTGTACGCCTCGTAATCGAGCAGGTCGTAGAGGTCCGAGCGATGTTGCATCTGGTCGAGCATCGACG
This sequence comes from Acidimicrobiaceae bacterium, assembly GCA_003141815.1. Taxonomy (GTDB): domain Bacteria; phylum Actinomycetota; class Acidimicrobiia; order Acidimicrobiales; family RAAP-2; genus RAAP-2. The sequence goes on from PLNQ01000038.1 coordinate 6,321, forward strand.
TCAAACTTCCTTCGCGCTTGATGGTGTCAAGGGCACGTACCGCGCTCCCCATGGCCAGGCGCAAGAGCGACACCGGAAAGATGACGATATTGACGCCCACGTCAGCCAGCTGGCTGGTGGTGAACAGTTCGCTCTTGCCGAACTCGGTCATGTTCGCGAGAATCGGCACGTCGATCGCGGCACGGATCGTCTCGAACTCCTTGAGGTCCATCATCGCCTCGGGGAAGATTGCGTCGGCCCCCGCGTCGACGAGGGCTTTGGCCCTATCGACCGCGGCACTGAGACCTTCGACCGCTCGAATGTCCGTGCGCGCCATGACCAACAGATTCTCGTCACGCCGAGCCGTCACTGCGGCCCTGATTCGCCGAATTGCCGATCCCTCGTCCACCACTTGCTTGCCGTCTAAGTGCCCGCACCGCTTTGGATTGACCTGGTCCTCGATGTGCAGGGCCGCCACCCCGCTGTCTTCTAAGACCTGCACTGTCCGAGCGACGTTCATGGGTTCGCCGAAGCCGGTATCGGCGTCGACGAGTGTGGGTAGATCGGTGACCCGAGCGATTTGGGCGCTGCGGGCGGCGACTTCACTCAGCGTGGTCAGTCCAATATCGGGTAGACCGAGGTCCGCCGCGAGTACCGCGCCCGAGACGTAGACGCCGTCGAAGTTCTTGCGCTCGATCAGTTTCGCGGAGAGGGGACTGAACGCACCTGGCACGACCAGTAGTTCGCCGGTCGCGAGGCGCGCACGAAATCGCTCTCGCTTCTGCGCCGCACTGACGAGTGATTGGAGCATCAGATCAGCCCCGCGGGCTCGGGCACCGACGCGAGGAGTCCCGGTCGGGCAGTGAAGTTGAGCTGTACGAACTCGCTCGCCGCCATGTCGGGAAGACGCTGCGCCGCAACGAGAAATCGCTCGATCTCTTCGTCTTCGAGGACGTCATGCGCCAGCGAACGAAACTTGGCCACGTACTGCTCGCGAGCGAAGGGCCGCGCCCCGAACGGATGCGCGTCGGGCAGGGCGATCTCATCCACGATCTTCGTGCCGTCCTTGAGGACGATCTCTACTCGACCACCGTAGGCCTTCTCTCGAGGGTCAACGGAGAGGTAGCGACGGGACCATTCGGAATCTTCCACGGTGCTCACCTTTCGCCACAGTCGAACGGTATCCGCACGGGTGGCTCGCCCATGAGCGTACGAGTCGACGTGGTGCCAAGACCCGTCTTGGAAGGCCACCGTGAAGATATACGGTACCGAGTGGTCGAGTGTCTCGCGCGAGGCGTTCGGGTCGTACTTCTGCGGATCGTTGGCTCCCGAGCCGATCACGTAGTGCGTGTGGTACGAGGAGTGGATGACGACGCTCTCGATCGCTTCGCCATCGAGCAACTCGGGATGCTCATCGTGGAGCTTGCGCGCAAGGTCGATCCAGGCCTGGGCCTGGTACTCGGCGGAGTGCTCCTTCGTGAAGCTTTCGAGAATTGCTCGCTTCGCTTCACCGCGTGCCGGTAGCGAGACCGTGTAGGAACCATCGGGTCCGTCGAGCAACCACGCGATCACGCCGTCTTCGCCTTCGTAGATCGGCTCCGGTGACGTTTGACCGCGCATCGCGCGGTCGACCGCTTCAATGGCCACTTTGCCCGCGAACGCCGGCGCGTACGCCTTCCACGTGGAGATTTCGCCCTTTCGTGATTGGCGCGTCGACGTCGTCGTGTGCAACGCCTGACCGATCGCTTGGTAGATCGTCTCTTCAGTGAGACCGAGCAGGGTCCCGAGGGCCGCCGCCACACTCGGGCCCAAGTGAGCAACGTGATCGATCCGGTGCTCGTGTAACGAGATGGTGCGCGCGAGTGCGATCTGAATCTCGTAGGCCGTCGCGATTGCTCGCACTACTTCCACGCCCGTGAGGTCGCGACCTTCGCCCACGTGCTGGGCTACCGCAACGATCGGAGGAATGTTGTCACCGGGGNNCGGCGAGCAGCGGCGGGATGTTGTCGCCGGGATGCGAATAATCCGCCGCGAGAAACGTGTCGTGCATGTCCAGTTCGCGCACGGCGACGCCATTGGCCCACGCCGCCCACTCCGGTGAGACGCGAACGTCGGACGTGGTACCCACGACCGTGCTGCCCGGAGAAAACGGGTGACGCGTGGCCTGAGCACGGGCGGCCACGACGGGGCTTCGAACCAGTGACGCGGCGGCCACCGCTGCGTTGTCAATGACACGGTTGATCACCATATTGGCGACGTCATCGCTTACCTCGACCGGGTCCACTGCCACCGCGGCGATCTTCCACGCCAACTGACTCTCGCGAGGGAGTTCCTCGTCACTGCGGTAGACGCGTACTTTATGATCGATCACTCGATTCCTTTCAATAGTTGACCCGAGCGCGATCGGGCCAGAGTTGTGTTGCGCGAAATGAATACTCTGCGCGGCGCAAGCGTCGGCGCGATTGCGAGCGAAGTGAAGTGGTGTGAGCAACGCAACGTCATGGCAGTCGCTTAGTGATCGCTACGCTGGCCCGCTTCAATTCCAAAATGCACCACTCCACCTTTTCCTCGTCCAATTCCACCGCTGGACCCGACACCTGCAGCGACGCCTCCAAGGTTCCCTCCTGGCTGAAGACGGGAACGGCGACTGAGGCGGAACCGAGATCACGCTCGCTATTGCTGTAGACGTAGCCCTGATCACGTATCTCTTTCAGGCTGTTAGCGAACTCCTGCTCGGTGACGATTTGACCGCTCGCCAGACGAATCTCGGGAACACCTTCCAAGAGCACCGCTACTTCCTCAGTCGAAAGCGCGGCGGCGAAGATCCGAGCTCCTCCCAAGTACAGGGGTGTTGACTCACCCACGGGCAAGAGATAGCGAAGGGGCGCCGTTCCCTCAACGCGCATTACCATCACTTGCACGAAGTCCACCCGAATCGCGAGCGACGACATCAAGCCACTCGCGGCGGTGAGTTCCTGCAAGATCGGCTGGGTTATCTGGTTCAAACTGCTCGTCACGTGAAAGGAGAAGGCGTTCATCACTGACGTGATGCCCACCGTGTAGCCGTAACGTTCTTGACTCACGTAGCCGTACTGCAGCATGACGCTCAGGATCCGCTGGGTCGTCGCGAGGTGGATCCCCGACTCCGACGCAATGTCCGTCAAGCGCATGGGGACGCGACTCTGGCGAAGGATGCGAAGTATGTCGAACGTCCGCTCGAGCGAGCGCATCGAACTCGAATTTGTGATTCGATTCGTGCCCGCCACTACGTCCCACCCGACGTTCGTCCGCCCACCATCGCCGACCTCGTGTTCACCGATGGATCAACGGTCGCCACGTGGATCTTTCGGATCAAGTGAGAGTTCCGTCCTGGCGGGCGACACGATTGGCTCCGCCCACGGCGACGGCGCACCCTCGTACGCGTCGGGTCCCACGCGAAAGTGTTGGGCCTGTTCTTCGGTCTCGATGAACGGTAGGTCCATTGGAAAGAGTGCCGCCCCGCGCGGACGCGGGCCGGCCTTGGAGACGTGGCCCCACAACGAGTGACCCACGACCTCCTCCGCGAGCAGCGCGGCTTCGATGAGTCGGTCGAGGTCGATACCGGTGGGGACGCCGAGTTCATTCAACAGGTCCACGAGGTCCTCGGTCGGGATCATGCGGGTCATGCGGCCGTGACCACCGTAGGGGCACCCGCCCATGCCGCCAATCGAGGTGTCGAGGACCAGCGTCTGGTCTTCGTTGAGCACCTTCAGCGCCTCGTACGCCGACAACATCGCCGAGCCGCGAGCGTCGTGCAAGTGCAGATGGAAACGCTCAATCTCGGGCCAGCGTTCTTGGATCGCGCGCAGTTGCGACGCCACCTGATCAGGTACGTTCCAGGCCATCGGATCCCCGATCCACACCTTGTCGACCGTGACGCCGGCCGTCGTCCATAGTTCGTGCTGGCGCTCAAGCATCTCCATTCGGTACTCCTCGTCGAAGGGGCCGAGCCAGTTCGAGCCCCACGCGGCGTTGATCGCGATGCCCGCGCTTCGTGCACCGGACGCAACGGTGCGTTCGATGACCTCTGGCCAGAGGTCGATCTCGTCTTGTTGCGATCGGTTGGTGTTGCGGCGCA
>PLNQ01000056.1 GCA_003141815.1 Acidimicrobiaceae bacterium
CCGACGTCGTTCAGTACAAGACCGCGACCGGCGCCACCATCATCCTCACGCCCGGTCAGACCTGGGTCGAACTCCTCAACACTGGAACCACCCTCACGGTGACGAAGTAACGAGCGACTCGAGTCGTACGAGGGTCGCCTCCATGAATCGCCGGTTCCTCTCGGGAAAGCCCATCGCCATGACGACGAGTCCCGCGGGGTTGTCGTAGGTGAACGACTCGGTGATACGGGTGCCGCCCGGTACTTCTTCGAGGTCGTAGCGCCACACGCAGTGCACGAAGTGATGCCACGCAATGGACCTGTTCTCGACGAAGTCGACCACGACGTTGCGGGTGAAGTACGGAACGCCGATCTTCATGTTCATCGCGAACGTCGCGCCCAAGAAGAGTCGTTCGGGTCCCTCTCTCACTTCACGGAGCGAACCCGAACCGTCGAACGTGGCGTGTCGACGGGGGTCGGCGAGAAGAGCGAAGATTGCCGAAGCAGGTGCAGCCACGACGCGCGCGGCGGCGACGGATCGGCGAAGGGCCATGGGCGAAGCGTATGGTGAGGGAAGTCGTTTGATCGGGGGCCCGTGACGTTTCGTGAACAACTCATCAACTTGCCTGATGGGCGAACCTTGGAAGTGGCGACGATGGGCAATCCCGCGGGCGACACCGTGTTCTTTCACCACGGCACACCGGGCTCGACCAAGACACTGTTGGCCTTTGAACCGCTCACCGGAAGCGGGAAACTCTTCTTCGTCACGACGTCGCGAGCGGGTTACGGCGCGTCGACTCGTCGTGAAGGTAGGAACATCGCGGCGGTCGTCGACGACACGCGCAGCGCACTCGACGCTCTCGGTCGCGAGTCGTACGTGGCCCTCGGCTGGTCGGGCGGGGGACCTCACGCGCTGGCCTGCGCCGCGCTCGATGCGCCGCGTTGCCTGAAGGCCGTCACGTTGGCGAGCGTCGCGCCGACCGACGTGGACTTCGATTGGACTGAGGGCATGGGTCCAGAGAACCTCGAAGAGTTCGCCTTGGCGAAAGAGGGCGGCCCCGCCTACGAGGCGTACATGGAGGCCACGTGCGCCTTCATGGCTGAAGTAGACGAAGACAACGTGATCGAGATGATGGCCGGTCTCTTGCCCGACGCCGATCGCGAGGTCCTTGAGGACGATCACGACCGCGAACTCTTCGCTACGGGCATACGCTACGGTTTCGTCCACGATTGGCGTGGCTACTTCGACGACAACGTCGCGTTCCTACTGCCCTGGGGCTTCGACCCCACGACCATTGACGTGCCCGTGGTGGTCTACTTCGGTGACGCCGACCTCATGGTGCCACCGACGCACGGTTCCTGGCTGTCGAAAAATGTGCCAAACGCCGTTGCGCGCCGCCACGCGCCCGAGGGTCACCTGTCGATCTTCTTGCGCCATCTCGACGAGATCGCGTCAGACCTCGCGTCGGCGTTCGTGTCGTAACGCCAATCGTTTCTAGACTCGTCTGACATGACGCGAATCGGCAATCTCTACGGCCCTGACGCCACCTTCCTCGGCGTACCTGCCGTGGACCCTGACGACGAGGCCCAGTGGTCGAAAGCGGTGGCCGCCATCATTGGCGCGCCCTTCGACGGGGGAACGTCGCACCGTCCGGGGTGTCGTTTCGGACCTCAAGCCATCCGTACGACGGACTATCTGCCCCACGACGGACGACGGCCCTCACTCGCGCTCGGCGTCGATCCTTTAGTGGACCTCGGCGTCGTCGATCTCGGCGATGTGGCGATGCCCTCGGGTGACACCGTGCGTTCGTTGCAACTGCTCGAAGAGCGCGTGGCGATGGTCGCCAACGCCGGCGTCATTCCGATAATTCTCGGCGGCGACCACACGATCGCGCTGCCCGACGTGACGGGCGTCGCGCGCCATGTCGGTTGGGGACGGGTTTCGGTGATTCACTTTGACGCGCACGCCGACACTGGCCAGACTCAGATGGGTTCTCTCTACGGACACGGCACCCCGATGCGCCGGCTCATCGAGTCGGGCGCCTGTCGCGGGGATCGCTTCTTGCAGATTGGTCTTCGGGGCTACTGGCCCGAGCCCGAGACGCTGGACTGGATGGCCGAACAAGGTATGCGCTCGTTCGAGATGGGCGAGATCGTCGCGCGCGGTCTCGACGACGTGCTCGACGAGGCCCTCGACCTCGCCATGACCGACTGTGACGCCGTCTTCATGTCGATAGACGTCGACGTGGTCGATCCCGGTTCGGCGCCGGGCACGGGTACGCCGGAACCTGGTGGTCTCACGAGTCGCCAACTCTTGGACGCCGTGCGCCGTATCGCGATGAGCGTGCCCATCGCGGGCGTCGACGTCGTGGAGGTCGCGCCGCCCTACGACCACGCCGAGATCACGGCCTACCTCGGAAACCGCATCGTGCTCGAAGCGCTGGGCGGCATCGCGTGGCGGCGTCGTGAGGAAAATGGCGACACCAACCGTCACCCGAGTGACCCGCTGCTCGATCGTTAGTCGCGCAGCGAATCGAGGATCTCGCGCACCATCGCTTCGGTCGTGTTGGGGTGCAAGAACGCGATGCGTCCCACCGTTTCGCCCTCCCACTTCGTGGGCGTGACGAAGGCGATCTGACTTCGAAGGAGTTCGTGACTCCACTCGTTATAGCGCTCGGCGCTCCAGCCCTTTCGACGAAAGAGCACGATGGAGAGACTCGAGGGTCGAACCATCTCGAGGTGGTCGCTCTCGATGATGAGTTCTTGCGTACGTTGTGCGAGGTCGATGGCGCTCTGCACGGCCGACTCGTAGGCAGCCGTGCCGTTGGTGACGAGGGAGAACCAAAAGGGCAGCCCTCGCGCGCGACGCGAAAGGTGGATGCCAAAGTCCGAGGGGTTCCACTCGTACTCTTCGTCGGTTCCCTCGTGCAGGACGTCTAAGTAGCTGGCCTGTTGGGCGAGGACCTTTCTCGCCACCGTCGGGTTTCGGTAGAGCAACGCGCAACAGTCGAGCGGCGCGAAGAGCCACTTGTGCGGGTCCACGATGAAACTGTCGGCGTGGCGAATACCCGTGAAGAGGTGGCGATGCGTGGAGGAGAAGATCGCCGCGCCCCCGTAGGCTCCGTCGATGTGAAACCAGAGGTCGTTGTCGCGCGCGAAACTGCCGAGCCCCTCGAGGTCGTCCACGATGCCGGCGTTCGTAGTGCCGGCCGTCGCGACGACGCCGATGACGTTCTCGGGGTGGGGATCGGCCGCAAGCGCCAACTCCAAGGACTCACGGGTGAAACGGTGATCGTCGGTGGCGACGGTGAGCGTCGCGACGTCCAAGACGTGCAGCGCATTACCGATGCTCGAGTGCGCGTCTTCGGAGATGGCGAAGCGAACGTCACGGGGGTTCAACGCCGGACGCTTGGCGCGTCCGACGTCGCGCGCCACCGTAAGGCTCGAGAGATTGCCAATGGAGCCACCGGAAACGAAGGCTCCGCCAGAATCCGCGGGCATGCCCGCGGTGTCAGCAATGAATTCCAACGCCTGGTTCTCAGCGACGACGACGCCGCTCGACTCGAGCCAACTGGTGCCGTTCAGTCCCGAACACGCGACGACCATGTCGAAGAGGAGTGAGTTCTTGGTGGGGGCGTTCGGAATGAAGGCGAGGAAGCCTGGCGAGTCGATGGAGACGACGGCCGGCGCGAGCGTCTCCTCGAAGAACTCGAGCACCTCTTTGGCGTTTCGCCCTTCGGGTCGGATGAGCCCCTTCATCAATTCGGGCGCGACGGGGTGCAGACTGCCGTAGTCGAGGGGCACCGGGTCCATCGAGAGTCGTTCGCGGCAGTACGCGAAGACGGCGTCACCGAGTGCGGCGTCGAACTCAAACATCTCGTTTCCCATGGCACCCCTTTCGGTTTTGGTCCGTTGCCATCGTACGGCCTCAAACGATGTCCTCCGAGCCCCGTCGAATGGGACATTTTGGATGACGAAGTAACATCCCGACATGGAAAGCGCCCACGTTGGCTACCTCGGACCCGAGGGCTCGTTCTCGCACGAGGCCGTCACCACGCTCGAAAACGCTGAGCCCGTGGCCTACTCGTCGCTCGAGGACCTCCTCGGCGCGGTAGCGGACGGGTCCCTCGCTCAGGGGCTCGTGCCCTTGGAGAACGCGCTCGAGGGCACGGTGTCGGCGACGATCGACGGGCTGGTGTTCAATCACGATCTCATCATCCTTCAAGAGATCGTGCTGCCCATCCATATGCACCTCCTGGCTCGTCCGGGCGTGGGATTGAACGACGTCACGGTCGTGCGGAGCTACGTGCACGCACTGGCCCAAGTACGCGACTTTCTCCACTCGAAGGGCCTCATCAGCGCCGAGACGACGTCCACCTCACAGGCGGCGCGCGACGTCGCGGAATCGAACGAACCGTGGGCGGCCGTGGGCTCGGCCCTCGCGGGCAAGTTATTCGGGCTCGACGTCGTCGCGGCCGACATTGAAGATCACCCTGACAACGCCACTCGCTTCGTGCTCGTCGGACGAGAGACCGTCACCGCGCCTACCGGCCACGACCGCACGACAATCGTCTGTTTTCAAGACGCGGACCGCCCCGGATCGCTGTACGCGATTCTCGGTCGCTTCGCCGCGCGTGACATCAACTTGACGAAACTCGAGAGTCGACCAACGAAGCGGGGTCTTGGCGACTACTGCTTCGTCATCGAGTTTGAAGGTCACGTCGCCGACGATGTCGTCGCTGACTGTCTCACCGATCTCCAGGCGCATCTCGCGCGCGTGAAGTTTCTCGGTTCCTACCCCGTCACCGGCGAGGGTGCACGTGACCGACGCGAAGAGGTGGGAGAGGCTCGTAGGTCCGCGGCAAAGTGGATGGAGGCTATCCGCGCCCGCGTGCACCCTTCGTAGATTCGCCGCATTGATCGTTGGCGCCACGGTGAGGACCGGGTGACGCGATCAAGCCCTCGCATTCGTAGTCACGACGTGGTAAATATTGCTGGTGCCATGAGAAACGTCGTGTGCGACGTCGCGACGGATGAACCGAGGAGACTGAGCGTGACCTACGACTTTGAAGTTTCGGATGAGATTCCCGCGTCGCCCGAGGGTATCTACGCGGCGTGGATGTCGAGTGAGCGACACTCCGCAATGACCGGCGCTGAAGCACACGTTGGTCCAGCGGTTGGTGACGAGTTTGACGCGTGGGATGGCTACATCCACGGAAAGACCCTCGAACTCGAGCCGTCTCGTCGCATCGTCCAATCGTGGCGTTCGACGCAGTTCACCGACAATGATGAAGACTCTCGGATTGAAGTCCTGCTCGACGGCAACGACGACGCGACGCTCGTCACGGTTCGTCACAGCAACGTGCCCGCCGATCATCGGGGCTACGAAGACAGTGGCTGGCAACAGAGTTACTTCACACCAATGAAGGCGTACTTCGACGCGAAGTAGTTCGCCGACACCATTCGTTGAACTATCTGACGCCGAACGAGTACGAGAAATAACCCAAAACCAGACCCAACTCTTATAAGCGTGGTCTAGCCAATGGGGTCAAGCACAATTGGCGGAGGGAGTGGGATTTGAACCCACGGTGGGCAAGCCCACGCCGGTTTTCAAGACCGGTACATTCGTCCGCTCTGTCATCCCTCCGGGGACAACCTTACAGTGCGCGTCCTAATTGGACCCACCGGCTTACCTTGATCGACTGAGCCAAGTGGCTCGGTGATTCTTGTTCACCGTCCGACTTCCCAGACGATGATCCGTCTGAGTCCTCGGTTCCGACCCAGTGCCCTCATCACGGTGTCGTGATGTTTGTGCGGGTGACGATCGGCTCTTCCCGCGTACTTGGCGGTGCAGATTCGTGTAGGGAATCAGTCTGTTGAGACGAGCAGCGCGCGACTTCTCTGTCTGTCTGGTTGGTGACGGCTCGTCCGGTCGCCAGCGAGCGAGGTTGATGGCTGCGTTGAGGTCGCGGTCAATGGCCAGACCACAGACGTTGCACGAGTAGGTTCGCTCCGACAGGTTGAGCTCGCCCTTGACCTCGCCGCAACCCGAGCACGTTTTGGAACTCGGAAAGAATCGGTCGGCCACTCGAACCTCGACGCCGTGCCATTTGGCCTTGTAAAGGATCTGGTCAAAGAGTTCTCCCATCGCGGCGTCCGAGATGGACCTGGCCAGATGTCGGTTCCTCATCATGCCTGCGACGCAGAGGTCTTCGAGTACGACCACTTGTGCTCTGGTCACCAAAGTTTTCGATGCCTCGTGAACCAGATGTCGTCGGGTGTTGGCAACTTTCCGGTGAGTCTTCGCGAGTCGGGCGCGTGCTCGTTGGCGGCCCTTGGACCCCGGTGTGGTTCTGGCCAGGGCTTGGTTGGCCGCCTTGAGCGTGCGCTGCGCTTTTCTCAATGTTTTCACCCCCTCAAAGTCCTCGAAGGGAGTACCGTTCGCGTCCGCGGCGACACAGAGAGACGTGATCCCACGGTCGACGCCCACGGGAACGCGGTGGCGGGTTCTACGACTTCGTTCGGCTTGGTGCAGTTCGGCCGCGACGCCGGTCAGCGACACGGTCCAACGTCCCGCGCGTTCGGTGAGCGTTGCCGAGTACACGTGAAAGCGACCGGCGTCGATCATGCGGCGAATCTTGCGCGGGGGCCCGAAGAGCTTCACCGGACCGATCTTAGGAAGCCGAAGGTGTGTGGGATCGCTGAACCGGATGAGTTGGCTCATTGGAGATTGACCGGACGTTGCGCGATTGCGCAGACGAAAGCTCGGCGTCACCTTTCCTTTGGCCCGAAATCGAGGAAAACCTAAGGAAACTCCACTTCGCTCACCTCGACGCGACGCGGCGAAATTCGCGAGCGCCCGGGCCGCCGTCCACGCTGGCGCACTCGAAGACGTCTCCGGGCAACTCGTGACGCCAGGAAAGGCCTCGGGTTCCGTCTTCGTTGATTGGAGAGTCGTCGGACTTCCCATTCTTCCAGGCGTTGAATTCGTTGATGAAGGAGAACCCCGACCACGAGAGCGAGGGAGTAAGGAGTTCGAACGGGACTCCACTATCCGAGGCTGCTTCTAGCTCAGTCGACCTGGCATCCAGGTTGGCCTTCACGCGAGCCAGGTGGTGATTCACGGTGAAGCGGCGAGCGCCGGCGCACTTGGCGAGGAGTATCCGCTGTTCAACGTTGGGATCAAGAGCGAACTGGAACGTGACGGCCCGCGAGAGCACTTGGCCGGTGTGCGAGATTGATGCTGTTGCCAGAAACGTCGTCACCAGATTCAGTCTCGGCCCTAGGTGTGACATGGGACGAATGTCTGGATGAATTCCGACTGGCTTTTCTACGTTGAAGCCGGACGGATTTGACCGTCTAAGAACCTCCGAGAGGAACGGTCAGCACCGGTGCAAAGTGGAACGAGACGTCGGGCACGGCGTAGACGACGTGTCGAAGGTCGGTTCCGTGTTTCGATCCTCGTTTGGATGGAATCAACAGCAAGGGTTCCAACAAGGTCCACTGGGCGTCAGTCAGATCACTCAAATGGACCACGACTCGATGGTGCCGGTCCGTGGCACTTGGCGCACTTGCTAAATAGAACTCAGCCTCTTAGTTGAATGGCCCTCTAGCCCTTTTTGCGCAGACGGTGACGAGATGCCACGTCGAGCACAACTTTGCGTAGTCGCACTGACTTGGGCGTCACTTCCACGGCCTCGTCGTCAGCGATGAACTCCAACGCCTGTTCGAGCGAGAAGATGGTGGGCGGCGCGATCTTCTCGGTGTTGTCGCTACCCGAAGCGCGCATGTTCGTGAGCTTCTTCTCTTTGGTGGGATTGACGTTCATCTCGTCGGAGCGCGCGTTCTCGCCGACGATCATGCCCTCGTACACCTCAACGCCGGGTCCAACGAAGAGCACGCCGCGCTGCTCGAGGTCGAGCAGCGCATTGCCCGTCGTGTCGCCGCGACGGTCCGCGACGAGCGTGCCCTTTTGGCGCAGACGAATGTCCCCGTACCACGGGTCGTAGCCGTCGAAGGTGGAGTGCATTATGCCCGCGCCGCGCGTCTCAGTCATGAATTCGGTGCGAATCCCGACGAGGCCGCGTGCGGGGATGCGCCACTCCATGCGCACCCAACCAGTGCCGTGGTTCACGAGGTCGAGCATCGTTCCCTTGCGTGTGGCGAGAAGGGTGTTGATGGGTCCGACGAAGTCGTCGGGCGCGTCGATGGTGACGTGCTCCATTGGCTCGTGCAGCTTCTCTTTGATCATGCGCGTGACGACCTGGGGCTTGCCAACCGTGAGTTCGAAGCCTTCACGGCGCATTGTCTCGATGAGGACGGCGAGTTGGAGTTCGCCGCGTCCTTGCACCTCCCAGGCGTCGGGACGATCAGTGGGCAGGACTCGCAGCGCCACGTTGCCGACGAGTTCCTTGTCGAGACGGTCCTTCACCATGCGCGCCGTGAGGAGTTTCCCTTCGGTGCCCGCGAGGGGTGAGGTGTTGATGCCAATCGTCATCGAGAGACTCGGCTCGTCGACGTGCAAGGGCTCTAAGGGTTCGGGGTTTTCGGGGTCGGCCAAGGTCTCACCAATGGTGATGTCCTCGAAACCCGCCACGGCGACGATGTCGCCCGGTCCCGCGCTCTGGGCCGGCACGCGTTCAAGCGCCTCGGTGATGAAGAGTTCGGTGACCTTGGCGTGTTCAATGGTGCCGTCGATGCGACACCAGGCCACGCGCTGACCACGCTCTAAGTTCCCGTTGATCACGCGACACAGGGCGAGGCGTCCGAGGTAGGGCGACGCGTCGAGGTTGCACACGAGGGCCTGGAGTCCGTGTCCCTCTTCGTATTCGGGCGCGGGCACGTAGTCGGCAATGGTCTGAAAGAGGGGGGTGAGGTCGTCGGTGACGACATCGGGGTCCAGAGAGGCCCAGCCCTGGCGGGCACTCGCGTAGAGGATGGGGAACGAGATCTGGTGCTCGTCGGCGTCGAGGTCGAGAAAGAGATTCTCCACTTCCGCGACGACCTCGGTGACGCGCGCGTCGGGTCGGTCCACCTTGTTGATGACGAGCACGACCGGAAGGCGCTTTTCCAGGGTCTTGCGCAGCACGAAGCGGGTCTGGGGCAGGGGGCCCTCAGCCGCGTCGACGAGAAGGATGACAGCGTCGACCATGGCCAGCCCGCGCTCAACCTCCCCACCGAAGTCCGCGTGACCTGGGGTATCGATGATATTGATCGTCAGGCCGTTCCACTTGACGGCGGTGTTCTTCGCGAGGATGGTAATGCCCTTTTCGCGCTCAAGGTCGCCCGAGTCCATGACCCGGTCGGTCATCTCCTCGTGGGCCGTGAAGGAGCCCGTTTGGCGGAGCATTTTGTCCACCAACGTCGTCTTTCCGTGGTCGACGTGGGCGATGATGGCAATATTTCTAAGGGAAGTTCGTAGCGACATGACTGAACCACGCTAGTAGGCGGGGCCCTTCGTCAAAACTCAGGCGGCGTGAGCGAGCCGCTGACGCTGGTGAGCAACGGCCGTTCTAACGAGATCACGTGCGCCAGAGCGCAGATCCTCCATCGTCCCGTCGACGCTTAAGACAACGCCCGCCTCGGGCCAGAGACCAAGTACGCGAGTCGCCGCGAGTCCCGTGGGCTCGGCCAACGCGTCAATCGTGAGATCGGCCCGTAGTCCCGGCCCGGCACTCTTGCCCGGCGCGCCGGCACGCACGCGCAACAAGATCCGCGAAAGTCCCCGCGTAATGATCAGGTCGCGCCGACCACGCAGCGTCGTACGCGCCCGGGCGACGTCGTAGTACGCATCACTCGTCGCCACCGACCACGGCGCGTCGATACCCTCGGCGGCTTCGCCCAGTTGCGTCGTCCAGTTGGCCGCTTCGGCGCTCACGAGGCCGAGTACCGAGGGCGACGACTGGGCGAGGTAGCTCGCCAGTGAACCCGCACGGGCGTAACCCGACGCGACGCGAAGGAGCTGATCGGTCAGTTCGATGTCGACCGCGTCGAAGCGCGTGAGCGTGGGGTCGTTCAGAGCGCGCCGGAGCGCGGCGTTACCGACGACGCGCTTGGCGGTCGTGGGCGACCAGCGAAAGGCGCCCATGGGCTGGCCGGCGCGTTCGACCATCCACGCGTCGAGTCGGCGATGCTCGGCGCTCGCGACGCCGCGAAATCGTGCGCTCAATGAACGGCGGTGATCGTCGGTCAGGGACTGTGGTTCAGTCGGTGCCTCCTCGATCAACCGATTGAGGACGTTTCTCGAGTAGCGACGATGCGTCAGCGCACTCACGCGGAGGCCAGCAGTTGCGAGAGCACGTCGAGCACGTCGAGGGCGGCGCGCGTGAGCAGTTCGTCGTCGACGTCGAGACTCCAGAGTTCGCCCGTGGCCGTGGAGAACATCGACGTGCGCAGCGGCGCGATCGAGGTGCGAAGAGTCTGGACGAGGGCGTGGTAGCGCATGACGCGCTCGGCACCTTCACCTAAGGGTGAGGTGGTCACGTCGAGCAGCGCGACTGAGGCGACGTCGCTCGTCGTCGTGCCGACCATGAGGTCGATCACGTCACGCAGCACCACGTTGCCTCCCGACAGGCGTTGGTACGCGCGAAGCGAGGTTCTCGGCAGCCAACGATTCGAGAGCAGTCCGAGCGAACGCTTCAAGGTGACGCAGTGCGCGGTCACGTCGGTGACGAGTCGTGCACGCTCGTCGCCATCGAGGTGGTCGACGAAGCTCGTGAGCTCGCTCGATCCCACGTCGGCGCGCCAGGCGAGGAGTGCTTCGTGAAAGGCGTCGTCGACCTCGAGCCCCACACTCATGAGACGAAGGGCCTGCGTTATCAAGATCCCTCGTACTTGGGCCAGCGTGGAACGTGAGCGGTCGTAGGCGAAAGGCGTTGATCGCAGTGAAGAAGCACGAACGGTGACGGGCTCATCGCGCAGGTCGGGTCCGAGTCGTTCGAAGATGCCGTCCTCGAGGAGCGCCCGAAGTCCCGAGGCCGCCGTGGCGTTGGCGACGGGCCTCGTCGTGCGCTCACCTCGAAGCACGTCCATCACGCTGAGGGGTGACGCGTCAAGTAGTGAAGTCATGAGAAGAGTTTGGCGCCACACTGTGACACGACCTAGCCTCGAAGCGTGTTCGCCGCCGTCTTTTCCGTCTTCGTCGTGGCCGTTGTGGTGTTGAGCGTCTTGACGTTGCGTTGGGCCATCAAGCGCGA
Source organism: Acidimicrobiaceae bacterium (assembly GCA_003141815.1). Classification (GTDB taxonomy): domain Bacteria; phylum Actinomycetota; class Acidimicrobiia; order Acidimicrobiales; family RAAP-2; genus RAAP-2. The sequence goes on from PLNQ01000056.1 coordinate 11,174, forward strand.
CCGCGAGCGGCGCGCGCGAGAGAAGACGAACGAGACTTAATCCTTCCGTTGATCCTGGATGTCGTGCACCGCGCGATCGAGGTCGGCGATAGCGCGTTCGATCACCGACAGGCGGTCCTTTAGAGTCTCGTCCACTCGCTGATCAACGCGCTTGTCGACCTGGGTGGAGAGCCGTGCGTCGAGCGAGTCCACGATGGGCTGGGTCATCTGTTTGATGCGGCTCTTCAGGTCTTGCGATTTGTTGGCGGTGGTGTCGTCGTTATCGGCCATGGGCCAAGACTAGGTGAGGGGCGGCGCGCAGTAGACCCCGGCGTTGAACTGCAGGGTATTGAACTGACCACTCCACGGTGGGTTGAGCAACGTCGTCGCTTCGGCCTGGAGTGTCGATGCCGGGGTGCAGACCGCACTGAAGGCGATGAAACCACGAACGTTGCTGCCACTGGCGCCAGCCACGGGGATCGGGCCGCCACCGCCGAAGGCGACGGCCATGAAGACGGGCAACGACAGGGTGGAGAGTTGGTAGTTGCGGTACTCGGACTGTGAGGCGTAGACCCCGGCGTTGAGGCTGGGATCAACCGAGTTCAGGCCCTCCTGCCAACCCTTCACCATCGAGCTCCAGTACGTCGCATACTTCGCCATCGTGGCGCTGCTCGAGCCGCCGGGCGCGTCGATGCCTGAGTGGTTGTCGGGGTAGCCCTCGGGATCGAAGATGACCCAGTCGGGTTTAAGACCCACGCCGAGTGTCCGATAGGCATCGATCTGCGTCGCCACCCACGCGCCCGCGGCGAAGCCGTGGTCGTAGTAGTTCGTCGTCGTCATCGATTGACCGGCGAGGGGACCACTCACCGTCCAGAAGTCGAGCCACGTCGCGCGCTTGTGCGCGTTGTAGATCGATTGGCTCATGAAAAAGTCCGGTGAGGTCGCGACGCTCGACGCGCTGGTGAAGCCCACCCAAGGTGCCGACCTCGTGCCGAGTCCGCCGGTCCCAGAGATGATGGGCCAGCCGTCACTGATGGCCTTCGTCCATTTCGCGCTCGGAATGGCGTAGACCCCGACGCCCTGTCGTGGTGGTGAGTTCAGACCCGCCGCGTAGAGCGTGAGTTGACCGTTGATCTGTAGGCCCGTGACGATGTTCCCCACGGAGCGCGCCGAACTGCCGGCCGTGACCGAGACGTCGGTGGAGATCCAGGGCGCGACGCCCGTGACGCTCGTCAACACGAAGAGGTCGCCCCAGTTGGCTGCTTGTCCCGCGACGGCCACTTGCGTGGGCGTCACTTGTACCGAGAGTGTCCCGGTGAGGGGCGGCGCGCCGACGGCGAGACTGGTCGCGTTTTGCACGTTCCACACGTGATTCGAGGGAACCGACGAATACGGTGTCGTGAAGAGTTCCACCGAGCCACTACTCGTCAGCGCCGCGAGGTCGATGTTGGTGGCACTCGTACCCAGTGCGAGCGAGCCCGACAGGACCGGCGTGCCCGTGAGCGTGGTCAGGTTCTGGGCCGTCCAGGACTTTATCGAGGTACCGAGATTGGTGTACACCGCCAGATCACCGTTGTTGAGCGTCGCGGCGAACGTGGGTGTGGCGCCGGGCAAGACGACGGGGTCACTGCCAAAGGCCGTGGCGTTGACGGGCTTGGTCGTGGTGGTGGTCGTGGCGGGAGGCTTGGTCGTGCTGGTGGTCGTGGCGGGAGGCTTGGTCGTCGTCGTAGTAGACGACGTGCTGGTGGTGGGGGTCGGGCTCGTGGAGGTACTCACGTTCGTCACGGTGAAGGCGTTCTGCGAGTAGATCGGGATCGGTTGACCGGCCGCGAAGGAGAGCGTCAGCACTTCCACCGTGTTCTTCGTCGTGCGATACGCAACGGTTCCCGTCGTCCCCGTGACCTGAATGCTCGGCAGGCCGTTCGACGCGACGACACCCGTGAGGGCGGTGAGATCGGTCGTCACGTAGGGACGCCACGGCGTGTCGTAGTGCAACCGCGCCCAGATCGTCGTGTTGGGATCGTTCGGGCTCAACAAGATCACGTGGCCGGTGACGTCGACGTAGAGAAGGTCAACGTTGTTGGAGGGATCGAAGAACGGAATGGGGTCAGCGGCGGGCGTCGGCACGTTGTTGCCCGGCGTGAAGTCATTCCAGCGCGTCGCGCCACCGGCACTTTGGGTGTAGAGCGCGAGGTGACTGTCGTTGGTTCGATACGCGAGGACGCCCGTGGTGGCGCTCGTGGCGCCGTGGGGACCGCCGAGCATGGTGGTGGCGTTGAGCTGGCTCTTCAGGGACACCGCGTTCCAAGGAAGTGGCTGCACGCCCGTCTCGACGAACTGATACAGCGGCAGTCCGGCGGGCGCGGTGGTAGTGGCGCCGCGTGAAGAACTCTCCGCGAGGAAAGTGCCCGCCATCAAAACAATGGCCATCAGCGCAATACGTCGAATCTTCACTCACGTCCTAACAGGGGGCGACGCGTCCACTTCGGTAGGGACCTTCACCGTGACAAAGTTTAGGTGCGAGGAACTGATCGACTTCGGTCATCGAGCGTGATCGTCGAATGAATTGCTACAACCGTGTTACAACTCTTTTTAGTGCTGATGATTTACTCGCACCAATGGCGTTGATTGACCGCGCAACGACGCCGTACAACTTGCCCTTGGAGAGATTGCCGACGTGAATTGCCGTTCTTCCTCTCCCGAGTGAGATCCACGATCGGCCACCGTTTATCGAATACTGATACGAAGTAATCGCGCTGGAACCAGATTGCGCTGGTGCCCTCAGGGTGAGCGCGAATCCTCCCACGAGTGGCGCCAACTTCGTGATCGTCGGTGGCCCCGGTTTCGTTTTTTGCGCCGCGCTTGCGGCGCTGTACGAAAGGGTCGTCGTGTAAATGGTTTGCCCGGCGTAGCTCACCGTCACGAGGACGCTTTGCGCGATGGTCGAACCGACGGTGAAGGTCGCGACACCCGTTGCGTTGCTCGACACCGAGCTGGTGGCGCTGCCGAGACCGTTCGTCTTATCGAGGACGTTATTGATGCTCAAGTAGCCACCCGTCGCCGTGGCCGTCACCTTGAGTGCGGCGTTCGCGACGGGATTGCCGTTGGCGTCGTGCAATGTCGCCGTGACGGTGGGTCCCGGTGTCAAGGCTTCGGCACTCGTACTCGAGAGAGCGAATGAACTCTTCGCGGCTGAAACAGAAGCGGGACAGAGACCGGCGAGAAACGCGGCACCGTTGGGACTGCCGAGTCCGGACGCCATGTCGTAACCAACGTCGGCGGTGTACCCACCGACGCCGTAGAGGTCGTTGCTCCCGGACGTCACGTCGATGAAGTCCGTCGACGCCATTGCGTAGAGCGAGGGATTAATGAAACCGAGTCGACTTCCCGGCGTCGTCGTACAGGCCTGCGCCGCGACGGCGACGAGCGCACTCACGAGTGGTGCGCCGATGGATGTGCCCCCAATGGCTCCCCAGCCCCCGGAGCACGTGTGGTTGCAGAGTCCCGTGTCCGTACCGGTGTAGTACTGAATGAAGCCCGTCGAGGGGTCGCCCATGACCGAGAGATCGGGCACCATGCGGCGAGTCGCCGTCGCAGTGTTGATGCCGGGACCGGCCTGCCACGACGGGCGACTCCACAGCGTCGACACGCCGCCGCCGCCCGAGCCGCAGCCCTGTGCCGTGCAGTTGTCGTTCCAGACGGTCTGACTCAGTGGCGCGATACTGGAGACGGTGAGGCCTCCGACGCCCGTGACGTACGGCTGTGACGCGGGGTCGTCGACCGCGAGGGGCTTCGTGGGTTGTGGCGTGCCCTCACAGTCCGAGGAACCGCTGTCCCCGGCCGCCACAACGACGGTCTGACCCTGGGCCGCCATCTCTTGGAAGATCGTCTGTTCGGCGAGGGCGGCACCGTTCGTCTGTGCTTCGCAGATGCCCCACGACGTCGTGATGATCGAGGCGGTGTTGTCACTCGCCATTTGGGAGTAGATGTCGGTGGGACCGCTGGCGTTCTGTGTCCCTTGGTAGACCTCGATGGCCGCGCCGGGCGCGAGCGCCGCGGCCTCTTCAATGTCCAACGTGGCTTCGTCCGGCGCGTTGCCTGCGTTGTCGGCCGTCGTCGGTCCGCCGTCCACGTTGATCTGGGTGATGGTGGACGAGAGTCCGTAACAGGTGAAGAACGTGCTGACGTCACCCGAATCGAAGTTGGCGAGTTCGTAGACGCCGATGGTCTGGCCGACGCCGGTGTCGCCCGCGGCCCAGGCGGTACTCAGACCGTAGAGCTGGGCCTGTTGTTGCACCGTGTAGCCACCCACGGAGTTGGGCGTGGTGCCCGTCGAGCTGCCCGCCGAGGGGCAGACTGTCGGCGCCGTGGCGGCGTGTGGCGTTGAGGTGTTCGTCGACTCTGGTTGCACTGTCGAAAGACCTGCGACGGCCGTCACGTCCTTCGCGAGTGCTTGGGGTAGTGACGCGGCCACGCTGAAGTGGATGTGCAGCGAGCCATCACTGAGACGTATCGTCTCGACGGGCGCGTTGAAGGCGCGCGCGATTGTGGACGAGGTGCCGGTGACGCGCAAGATGTTGTGGCCCTTACTGAGCGCGCCCACCTTGAGGCCGGAACTCACGAGATAGTTCCGAACAGCACTCACGGACGTCGCCGTCGCGCCGTAGGCGCTCGCGTACTGGCTCGGCGTGAGGTAGTGGTGAAAGTTTGGCGACGCGGTGTTGGAAAGATTCGCGATGAACGTCGACAACGCGCGTTGATGGGTCTGGGTGAGGGCGAGGTCGAAGGATGTCGTGATGGTCTTGTTGACGACGACGTCACTGGTAGGAAGAGGGGTCAAGCCCGCGACAACGATTCTCGCGTCGCTCGCTCCGGCCACCAAGGTTGTGACCGGAATGCTCAAAGTGACGAGAGCCGAACTGAGGGCGATGAGACGCCACCGAGAGCGGTTCTGAAATCTGGGCATAGTGGTCAGCCTAGAGAAGAGTCGACCACACCACGTAGTCGGATTCTTAAGAAGCAACGAACTAGTTGACTTCGTAGCCCGCACGCCGATAGAGAGTGGAGAGATCCCCGCACTCCGCACAGATTGACTCAGGCACGACGCCCACGCGAATGAGCCAACCGAAGACGGTGCATCCGAGGCAGAAGCCGAGGAACCCTTCGAGTGACGCGGCACCGATGAGGGGCAGGAGGATCCATCGGGCGTCCGACCAACCGGCGGAGAGCCAGGTCACCAGCGCAGCCAACGAAAAGGCGAGCCCCATCGCTTGTGCGAAGCGCTTTGGTGGGCCCGGGACGAACTTCTGCCAACGAGTGAGCCGTGGTCCACTCACGTGCACCGCGAACCAACCGAGCGGAGAGATCTTCGGTCCCGCCGCCACGCGCGCAAGGAATCCGTAGGTCAACGGTAGAAGAATCCACGCGCTCCCGGTCACGAAGGCGATGACCGACATGGCAATCACGCCGAGGGCGACTGAACGCGCCGCGGCGTCGTTGACGGGATTCGGAAAGGAGAAGAACCGCTTCATGTAACAAAGTTTAGTGAAATTGTCAGAAATTTGACTTTATCCAAGTGCGAGCTTCACCGTCGTCACGACGCCGACGGTGATCACCGCGACGCGCACCAGTGTGGGTGAGAGTCGCACCATCAAGAGTGCCCCGAGCCAGCCGCCAACGAGGGAGCCGATGAGCAACATCGAGACCGCCGCGACCGCCAGGTGTCCGTGCACCAAGAAGATCAGTGCGGCCGAGGCATTGATAATCATGGAGAGCGCGTTTCTTAAGACCTGCAACGCGTGGATCTCGAGTGGCAGCGCGAGCGCCATCACCGCAAGGAGCACGATGCCCAGTCCCGCGCCGAAGTAGCCGCCATACACAGAGGCGAGATAGATCGCCACGAACAGGGGCCAGCGCCGTGGGGGATGGTCGTGATCGACGTTCGCCAGTTGGCGGGTAATCAGCGGTGACGACGCGAAGAGCACGGTGCCGGCCCCGATCAGCCACGGCACGATGGCGCGAAACGCGGACGGCGAACCTTCGAGCAGTAGCGCGCAACCCGTGATGGTGCCGAGGACGCACGAGGGCACCAGTGTCGCGATGAGTTTTCGGTGCGGCCGCAGTTGGTGACGAAAGACGCGTAGTGATCCCAGGTAACTCGGCACGATGCCGACGGTCGCTGAGAGATTGGCCTGCAGCGCCGGCGTCCCGAGAGCCAACAGGGTCGGGAACGTCACGAACTGTCCTCCGCCGGCGACGCCGTTCACGATGCCCGCGCCCACGCCCGCGAAAAGAAAAAAGGTGAGGCGCCACCCAAGTGGAAGTGCCCCCGTGAACATTGTTACTACTCTACGTACGATGGATTTTTTGATATTGACGACGTCTAATCCCCGAGTTTGGCCGCGTCGTCCTCTACCGTTAGCCGGGTGTACCTCTTGAGTGGCGAACTGATTGTCCCCAATGACGCACCGAACGACCTCATCCGCGCCGCCGGAGGGGTCGTCACGCGATTCGTTCTCGGCGGACGAGTCGAAGTCGCTTGCATCTATCGCGAGTCGAGGGGCGACTGGACCTTCCCTAAGGGCAAGATCGAAGAGGGCGAGACCTTCGAGCAGGGAGCGCTTCGCGAAGTCTTCGAGGAGACGGGACTGCACTGTCAGGTCGTGCGATTCATCGGCACGACGAACTACACGCACCGAAAAGGCAAGTCGAAGATAGTTGCCTACTACTTGATGAAGGCGGAACACGGCGAGTTCGAGCCGAACGAGGAAGTGGACGTACTCGTCTGGTCACCTCTCGAACAGGTGCGAAGACACCTCACGTGGGACCGCGACCAAGAACTTTTTGACTTGGTTCTCGAACTTCCAGAGATTCGAGCGCAAGCCTCCTAGCGAACGCGCTCGAGGAAGTTCCGAGTGGATTCGTGTTTCGGGTTCGAGAACATCTCTTGCGGCGTACCCTGCTCCACCAACACACCCTTGTCGAGATAGACGACCTGGTGCGCGACGTCCCTCGCGAAGTTCATCTCGTGGGTCGCGATCAGCATGGTCGTGCCCTGATGCGCGAGGTCGGTGAGGAGGTCGAGCACCTCACCGACCAGTGTCGGGTCGAGCGCACTCGTGACTTCGTCGAGTAAGAGCAATGACGGACGCATGGCGAGTGATCGCACAATGGCAACGCGCTGCTGTTGGCCGCCCGACAGTCGATCGGGGTAGTCGTCGGCGCGATCTCGAAGTCCGATTCGTGCCAGTAGTGCGAGCGCCTCGTCGCGCACTTCACTTCCCTTTCGTTTCTGCGCTCGGACCGGTCCGAGGAGAACGTTGTCGAGCACGCTCAGGTGCGGGAAGAGGTTGAATGACTGAAAGACCATGCCGACGTGACGGCGCACGAGGTCGGGATCGATTCGTGGGTCCAGCAAGCTCTGACCGAAGAGGGTGATCGAGCCGCCGTCGATCGTTTCGAGCAGATTAGCGCAGCGCAGTAGCGTCGACTTTCCCGAACCCGACGCACCAATGAGACAGACCACCTCGTGGCGATGGAGTTGTAACGAGATGCCGCGCAGCACTTCGTTGTCGCCGAAGCGTTTGACGACGGCGTCGAGCTCGAGAACGACGTCGCTCACGAGGCGACCGCCAGTCGCCGGGCCCGGTCGCGAGCCATCAGGCGATCGGTGAAGCGCGTCATGGGGATCGTCAACGCCAGGAAGAAGAGAGAAGCGACGACGAGGCCGCTGCCGTTGAAGTTGGTGGACTCGAAGATCTGCGCGGCGCGCGTCGCTTCGACGGCGCCCAGGGTCGAGACGAGGGCGGTGTCCTTTTGGAGCGAGATGAAGTCGTTGAGGAGCGGAGGGATCACCGTCCGCACGGCCTGGGGCAACGTGACTCGTCGCATCGTCGACGCGTGCGTCAGCCCCAGCGATCGGGCCGCGAGAAGTTGACCGTTCGGCACGGAGAGGATCCCCGCGCGAAAGACTTCGGCCACGTAGGCGCTGTACGTCAAGGTGAGCGCGATGACGCCGTAGGTCGCAAGCGACAGATTCGAAACGAATCCGAACTGCAGTGACGGTAGTCCGTAGCCGACTATGAAGACGACGAGCAACAAAGGGATGCCCCGAAAGACATCGGTGTAGGCGGTGACGAGAATTCGAAACGGTAACAACACGGGTGAGTGACTCATGCGGGTCCAGGCCAGGGCCAAACCAATGATGAGAACCAACACCTCGCTGACGAGGAACATCCAGATATTCGTCAGGAGTCCACTGCGGATGGCTTCGATCCCTAGTTTCGGGTTGCCCACCCACGAGACCCACATGGAGTGGGGGTCAAAGAAGTAGTAACGAAACGCGGCGCCGCCGGGGGCGACGAACAGTACCGCGACGATGATTCCCAGGATGACGAGCGTCGAGATAGTGCTCGCCACGACACCACGCCGTCCAACGAAGAGCCGACTTCGTTTGGTGGCGAAGAGGTACGGCGTCTCGTCCGACGCGCCAACGTCGGGGTTCACCGACACGATGTCTAGGGCTTAATCAGCGGCACACTGGTGTAGATGCCGAGCCACTTCTGTTGCAGTGTGGCGAGTGAGCCGTTGGCCTTCATCGCGGCCAGCGCCACGTTCACGCAGCTAGCGAGTGAGTTGCCCTTGCTAAAGAGCAGTCCGTAGTGTTCACCGACGCTTGGGAACTGTCCGACTTGCGTAGCCAACAGTTTTTTCTTGACAACAATCTGTGACGACGCCATGAACTGACCCGTGGGCGTATCAATGACGATCGCGTCGATCTGGCCCAGCTTGAGCGCGAGGACCGCTTGGTCGAGAGTGGAGTAGACGCGCGCGGGCTTCGCGGGCTTGATGTTGTCGTTGATGTACGCGAGGCCCGTCGTGCCGATCTGGTCGCCGTACTGGTAGCTCTTCAGCTCTTGGGGCGTGTGCTTCTTCACGATGGCGTCCGTCTTCAGCGCCACGATTGACTGCTGCACGTTGTAGTAGCTCGTCGAAAACGTGACGGCCTTGGCGCGTGCGGCCGTGTACGAGATCTCGTTGATGTCAAAGTCGAAGGCCTTGGGTCCGGGGGTGTAACTGGAGTCGAACGGCTCCTTCACCCACGCCACGTTCTTGTTCGACACGCCGAGCTGTGCGGCGATGGCGTAGGCCACGGCTGCTTCGTAGCCCTTGGCGTTCGACGGTGTGTTGTTGACGAACCACGGGGTGTAGACGGGATTGTCGGTCGCGACCGTGAGTTTCCCCTTGGTGTGCTCTTGGGCAGCGATCGTGGTCTTGCACTTGGCTAGCGCGCTCGACGTACTGGCCGCTTGCGCGGTGACTGCCGTCGTTAACGACACCGTCGTGAGCAGTGAGGCGCCAAGGACTCCGGCGAGAGCGAATCGAACGCTACGCATAGCTTTCCCTCCTTGACGCGAGGTCGCGTCACAGTGCCAGTCAGTGTAATCCTTGACCTTGGCACAATCTCCGGTGCGCGCGTCACTCGATTCGATACGTCGAGCGCGAGGCAAACTCGCTCGCAGTGACGGATCAGTCTTTAGTAGGCTGGTTCGAGGGAGAGGTGGGTGAGTTCGGTTTAAACCACATTCCTGCTAAGAATGCGGCCTGCGAAAGTGGGCCCGAGGGTTCAAATCCCTCCCTCTCCGCCACTACACACCGAGCGCGCCGCGCTCGGTGTTGCTACGTGAAGGAGTTGTGGTGCGGTACTGGATCGAGACGCTCGGCTGTCCCAAGAACCAAGTGGACTCCGACAAGTTGGCGGGTCTCTTGGAGTCCCAGGGCTACCTCGTCGCGACGAGCCCCGACGTGGCCGATCTCGTCGTCGCGAACACCTGCGCCTTCATCGAAGCCGCCCGTGAAGAGTCCATCGAAACCGTCCTCGATCTCGCCGACCGAAAGTTGGCCGGTGCGCGCCTCGTCGTGACGGGTTGTATGGCCGAGCGCTACGGCGACGAACTCGCGGCCGCGCTGCCCGAGGTGGATCTCGTCGCCGGTTTCGGTCAGAGTCTCACGAGCGTGGTGCCCTCGACACCCGTGTCGCTTCGTGCACGTCCGACATCGTCCTTCGACTTGTTGAACTTGCCTCGACCAAAGACGAAGGCGCCGTGGGCCTACGTGAAGATCGCCGAGGGCTGCGATCGACGTTGCGGTTTCTGCGCCATTCCAACATTCCGTGGTGATCAACGTTCGCGCTCGACCGACGAGATCCTGACCGAGGCGCGCGCCCTCGTCGAGGGAGGCGTGCGCGAGCTCGTTTTGATCGCCCAAGACCTCGCGAGTTGGGGTCACGATCGGCGTCGAGGGGGACGCGGTGAGGCGCTCGAAGTGCTCGACACCGGCGGAACCCAGCCGTTGATCGAACTCACGAAAGCCCTCAGTCGCGAGGTCGACCGCGTGCGGCTTCTCTACCTCTACCCTTCGGGTCTCACCCAGAATCTGATCGAGACGATTTTGTCGACGGGCGTACCCTACTTCGACCTTTCTTTGCAACACGCTTCGAGGCCACTCCTGCGAGGGATGCGCCGATGGGGTGACGGGGCGAAGTTCCTCGAACGTATCGCGGCGATCCGCGCCGTGGAACCCGACGCCACGTTTCGCTCCTCCTTCATCCTGGGCTATCCCGGCGAGACCGAGGACGACCAGCGAGCGCTGCTCGACTTTATCGAGGCCGCCCAACTGGATTGGGCGGGTTTCTTCACGTTCTCCTCGGAAGTGGGCACCTACGCCAACGACCTCGACGCGCCCGTCGATCACGAGCTCGCCCTCGAGCGACTGCGCGAAGTCTCCGAACTCCAGGACACCATCACGGCGAAGAAGCGTGACGCCCTCGTCGGCACACGTCAACAAATCCTCATCGACTCGGTCGGCGTCGGGCGAAGCGTGCGCGAGTGTCCCGAGATCGATGGCATCGTCATGGTCGATCCCTCACATATCGTGGGTTCGATGGTGGAGTGTGAGATTGTGGCGAGCCACGGAACGGACCTCGAAGCGGTCGCGCTATGAGTTCGGAACGCACGTACGGTCCGACGGCGCTGTTGACGCCCGCGAACATGATGACGGCCTTTCGCATCGTCGTCGCACCTTTTTTCATCTACCTGATCGTCTTCAATCGCATTTCGTGGTGGACCACGATCGTCGGACTGGCGGTGGCGGCGTCGGACTACTTCGACGGAATCGTCGCGCGCCGTCACGGCACGACGACGTCCGGTGCCTTCCTGGACCCCTTCGCCGACAAGGTGATCGTTCTCGGGGGGCTGTACGCGATCATCGTGTCGCGTCCTCACGGCATCACGTTCTTCGTCGTACCGGCCATCATCATCACGCTGCGAGAGATTTGGATGAGCGCGTACCGGGCGCGCGCGGCCAAGCACGGCACGTCGATTCCGGCCAGTCGACTCGCCAAGTGGAAGACCTTCGTGCAGGACTGGGCGATCGGCTTTTGCGTCCTGCCGCTCACCGGTCATCACCCGGCGTTCGCCTTCGTGACGATCTGGTTAGCGGTCGTGCTGACGCTGTACACCGGATGGCAGTACTACGCCGTGGGGAAGCGAGTGGTCGCACGTGCGAGTTGAGATCGTTGCCGTTGGTACCGAACTTCTCCTTGGACAGATTCCCGACACCAACTCTCAGTGGCTGGGTGAGCAGCTAGCCGCGAACGGCATCTCCTCGCACTTTCACCAACACGTAGGCGACAACCACGAACGCATCGTGCTGGCTTTTCGAACCGCGCTCGCGCGCAGCGACGCGATGATCGTCTGTGGCGGGCTCGGTCCGACCCAAGACGACATCACACGTGCCGCCCTCGCCGAGGTGATGAACGTGCCGCTCGATCGCGACGAGGCGCTGGTGGCGACCATTCGAGCGATGTTCGAGTCACGCGGACGCGTCATGCCCGACAACAACCTGCTCCAGGCCGACGTCCCACGCGGCGCCGTGATCATTCCCCAGACACTCGGCACGGCGCCCGGTCTCATCTGTCAGGTTGGTCAAAAAGTCGTCTACGCCGTTCCAGGTGTGCCCTTCGAGATGAGTGACATGTTCGAGCGCGCAATCCTGCCGGATCTCCTCGAGCGTCAACGCGACGCGGGCGAGACCGCGGTGATCCGTAGTCGAGTGCTGCGCACGTGGGGTGCGGGTGAGTCCGCACTCGCCGAAGCAGTTTCTGAGCGCTTTGATGCCCTCGCCGACAGCGGGAGAGTGACGATTGCGTTTCTCGCGTCGGGCATTGAGGGCATCAAGGTTCGCATCACCGCTCGCGGTGACGATGACGTCGACGCGCAGTCGCTGCTTGCTGACGAAGAGAGAACGGTGCGCGCACTGATCGACGAGAAACTCGGTGACATCATCTTCGGGACCGACGAACAGACGATGGAGGACGTGATCGCGGACCAACTTCTCGAGCGCGGACTCACGTTGGCCGTCGCCGAGTCCCTGACCGGTGGACTCATCGCGAGTCGTCTCGTCAACGTGGCGGGGGCGTCGAAGTGGTTTCGTGGTGGCGTCGTCAGTTACGCGTCTCAAGTGAAGTTCGACGTGCTCGGCGTGCCCGAGGGATCGGTCGTCAGTGCTGACGCGGCGGAAGCGATGGCGACAGGCGTACGAAAGTTACTCGGCGCCGACGTGGGCCTTAGTGTGACGGGCGTCGCGGGACCCGACGAACAAGACGGTCAAGTCGCGGGAACGGTCTTCGTGGGTCTCGATCTCGGTGACAGGATTGAGAACGCGGCGCTTCGACTCCCAGGGGATCGTCCGCGGGTGCGCGCCTACAGCGCCATCAGCGCCCTCGACGTGCTTCGGCGAAGCCTCAAACGCACCTAGGCCTCGACAGACTCACCTAATCTCACTTTAGAAAGTGAGGTGGCCATGTCGTCACTTGAGGTTTCAGTGGACCCAACGGCCTTTGGCTTCTCACCCGAACGCCTCGCGCGCATCAAGCCAGCCTTCGATTCCTACGTCGACGACCGTCGACTCGCCGGATGGCTCGCGACCGTCTCACGAGGTGGGCAGCTCGTCTGGAGTGACAAGGGCGGACACCGGGACCGGGAGAAGGATCTCGAGGTCACCGACGACACGATCTGGCGCATCTACTCCATGACCAAACCCATCGTCGCGATCGCGGTGATGATGCTCTACGAAGAGGGCCACTTCGATCTCATCGACGACGTCGGGCGGTGGCTTGACGCGTTGATGGAACCTCGAGTGTGGCAGGGCGGTACCCCCGAGAGTCACGAGACCGTCGCGGCGAGCGAACCGGTGCGCGTGCACCACCTCTTGACGCATATGAGTGGACTGACCTACGGCTTTAACTACCTCCACCCCGTCGACGAGATCTACCGCAACAAGGGCTACGACTTCGGCTTCGCGAAGGACGCCGATCTCGCCCAAGCGGTCGACGATTGGTGCACGAGTCCTTTGCTCTTTCAACCGGGTTCCAAGTGGAACTACTCGGTCTCCTTTGACGTGCTCGGGCGTCTCATCGAGATCTGGAGCGGACAGGACCTTGACGTTTTTCTAAACGAGAGAATCTTTGATCCGCTCGGCATGACGGACACCGAGTGGTGGTGTCCACCGGAAAAGGCGGACCGCCTCGCGATGCTCTACGTCCCCGCACACGGTGACTCGTTCCCCTATGACGACTTGGCGAGACACTCGCTGCATCCGCCGCGCATCATGGGCGGTGGCGGCGGACTGCTCTCAACCGCCTACGACTACGACCGCTTCATGAACATGATGCTGCGTGGTGGCGAACTCGACGGCGTACGACTCGTGTCGAGCCGCACGCTCGAACTCATGATCGAGAACCACCTACCTGGCGACGGCGACCTTGTGGACCTGGCCGTCGACTCCTACACCGAGACCGGGTACGCGGGCCAGGGATTCGGGTTTGGCATGTCGGTGATGATCGACCGGCGCAAGAATAAGTCGCTGGTCTCGGAGGGTTCGTACTTCTGGGGTGGCGCGGCGTCAACGACCTTCTGGGTCGACCCTGTCGAAGATTTGACCGTGGGGTTTTATACGCAGCTTTTACCGAGTGGCACCTACCCGATTCGTCGTGACCTGCAGCGACTCGTCTATCAGGCGCTCAGCGACTAATTCTTCGGTACCGCGGGAACCTCGAAACTTGCTTGTTCAATTCGAGTGAATCAGCGATGTCGATCGTTCACGAGGCAGCCTCAGCGACGCGACGAGGAACCTTCAATTTTGCATGAATGCAAGGATTTCATCTTTTTGCTGATCTCTTCTCGGTGTCCGTCCGTATTACCAGGCGACTGGAAACGAACACGTGGTGTGTCCCTCTGATTTCTCGGGGCGATCGACTCCGTACTTCTGTTATCCGCGATCACGAGGAGACCCGCAAAGTGGAAAAGACGAAGCAGCACGAATCGACAACTCGCCGGAACCCGGTCGCGCGCATCGCGGCCGCGACCATGACCGTGCTCACGCTGTCCGCGTTGATGGTGACTCCCGACGCCGCACAGGCGGCGTCGAGCCACTCGGCGAAAGGCGTCGTCGTCTCCGTCGCCAAGGACTCCAAGTTCGGCACGATCCTCGTGAGCGGCAAGACGTTGTACACACTGAAGTCGAGCGCCACCGCGTGTGGCACCAAGTGCTTGAAGATCTGGCCCGAACTTCTACTGCCCAAGGGCGTCACGAAAGCTACGGCGGGTCACGGCGTTAATGCCGCAAAACTCGGCACCGTGACGCGAGCGGGTGGTGGGTTGCAGGTGACCTACGCGGGTAAGCCGCTCTACTGGTTCTACAAAGACACCGCCCCCGGGCAGGTGAATGGCGTGTCCACGGACACGTGGGGCACGTGGTCCGTGGTCGTGACGAAGAAAGCGAGTTCCGGGAGTGGTGGGACCACCACGACGAGCCCTCCTGAGACGACCACGACGACCAAACCAAGCGGTGGTGGGACGACCACGACGACCAAACCAAGCGGTGGTGGAGGGACGACCACCACGACGAACCCCGGTGCGGGAACGACCACCACGACGACTCCGAGTGGTGGCGGAACTGGGTTCTAGTGGCATCGGCTAGACCTGGGACGGGTCGCCACCTGTACGTGAAGGACGCCGCGAAGCACGACGTGAGAGGTCACGGGCGTCATTTTTGAAAGAAGGTAGCGCAAGGTGATCTTTGGAAGCCTCCTGACCGTATAACTGTTGATGGGAAGACGGATGGACTCAGACACTGACGGCGTTTCTGACGAAGCGTTGCTTTCCGGCATCGCTGTGGGCGACGACCGATCGGGCCTCACCTTCGTTCGGCGCTATCAGCGGCGACTGTACGGTCTGGCCGTGGGCATCGTCGGTGACGTCGGCGACGCGGAAGACGTCACCCAGGAGGCATTCATCCGCATCTTTCGCCATGCCCAGGTGTTCGACGCGCGCCGCGGTGCGGTCTCGACGTGGGCGCTCACGATCACGCGCAATCTGGCCATCGACTCGATTCGCGTCCGACGCGGCGTTCCGACCGACCCCGAAGATCGGATCTTTCTCGAACTGACGAGCACTGTCCGTCAACCCGACGCCGCCGTGCTTGCCGTCGAGAACGTCGCAAACGTCCGGTCCGCGCTCGCGGACTTGCCAATCGATCAGCGTCGAGCCGTCTTGCTCGCGGCTCTGTACGGACGTACTGCCGCGCAGATCGCTGAGGGGGAAGCTATCCCCGTGGGGACGGCGAAGAGCCGGATTCGCCTCGGAATGGCCAAACTTCGCACCGTCATAGATATTGAGGAAGCACTATGAGCGAGCACACTCAGGGTTCGACGCAGTGTGAGGAGTTTCAAGAGGACCTCACGGCGATCGCGCTAGGAATCTTGTCGGGCCGACGACGTTCAGAAGTGTTGAGCCACGTCGAGAAGTGTCCGCAGTGCAGTTCCGAGTTGGAACACCTCTCGATGGTGGCCGACGCCGTTCTACAGCTCGCGCCAGAAGAGGAACCGCCCGTCGGCTTTGAGTTGCGTCTCGCCCAACGACTCCAGGCGAGCGCGATTCCACGTCGGCCGACGCGCCTTCGTCGTCTGAGTACGTTCGCCATTGCCGCCGCAGTCATCGTTGTCATGGGCTTTGGCGTCGGAACGCTGGTCGGAACTCGAAGCAGCAACAATGGAATTCAGTCGACAGTCAACCTCGCGTCGGCAGCGTTGAGCTCACATGGTCAGAACGTGGGCGAGGTCTTCGTATCGGCGGGAAAGCCCGCATGGATGTTCATGACCGTCGACAGTGGCTCGTGGTCCGGTGCCGTGACGTGCGAGTTGATTCTCGCTAATGGCAAGGTCGAGACGATCGGACAGTTCGGACTCTCAGGTGGTTACGGCGCCTGGGGTGCTCCCCTCACCTCCTCCGCCGGTCAGGTTCGCAGCGCGAAGCTCATCACCGCCAATGGCTCGGTACTCGCCAGTGCTCATTTCCCCGCCTGATTTCTCACGGTCCTTCGACTGCGTGTCTTGACGTCGTCAAACACGTGGTTCGCCCGGTCGAAAGACAATAGAGTTCGCCGGAGTGATCCCTTCGTGAAGTTTTTCCGTAGAACTTTGTAGTGAGAAACGAATACGTGGCGAATCTTCCCGCCGAGCAGCATTCGGCTGGACGATCTACTTCGTACTTTCGATATTCAAGGCCACCAGGAGACAAGTGACATGGAAGAGATGAAGCAGTATCGAGCGACAACTCGGCGAATCCCGTTGGTACGCGTCGCGACCGCCGCCATGGCCTTTTTCACCTTGTCCGCGTTGCTCTTGGCTCCCGACACCGCACGTGCGGCGTCTAGCCACGCGACGGCGGGCATTGTTGTCTCAACCGCAAAGAACTCCCAGTTCGGTACGGTTCTCGTGAGCGGTAGGGCCCTCTACACGTTGACGCCGAGCAGCACGGCCTGTGGCACGAAATGCTTCAAGATCTGGCCCGAACTTCTGCTGCCCAAGGGCACCACGAAGGCAGTAGTTGGCAGCGGCGTCAACGGCGCGAAGCTGGGCACCGTGAAGCGGGCGAATGGTGCCATGCAGGTGACTTACGGCGGCAAGGCGCTGTACTGGTTCTACAAAGACACCGCTGGACAGGTAAAGGGAAATCTCACCGACACTTGGGGCAAGTGGTCAGTGGTCGTGACGAAGAAAGCGAGCTCCGGCGGTGGTGGAGGGACAACCACGACGAGCCCGGGTGGTGGTGGCGTCGGGTTCTAGTGTCCGTGTTGTAGGAAGAGGAGTCGTCATGTCGTTCTTCGTTGATTCTTTGGTCCGTTCTCGAGAGTCTGCGCCAGTGGCGCGCAGCAGCCGGAGGGCGGACGGCCCTCGTCTCGCACTGTCGTCGCGCGTCTACTTGCCCGCGTTCTCCATCGCGGCCGTAGCCGTCGTCCTCATCGCCATCGGTTGGTCGAGCCGTTGGGGTGGCTCAAGTTTCACGGCGTCGATCACCAGTCTTCGCGTCGTCGTCATCGGCCCGATCACGCTGGTAGTCATCGGGGCCTTCCTGATTATCGAGCGCATGCACCCCGCGCAACGCAGACCGCTCTTCGCTCGCGGGTATCGCCAGGATCTCCTCTACACAGTCTTGAACGCGACGCTCGTCGTGCCGCTCGTGACGGCGCTCACGCTCTCCTTTGCGGAGGTTGCTCGCAAGGGCCTCCCATGGATCGTCGTACCGAGGTTCGGCGTCGTGCCCCGTTGGGTGGTGATTGCGCTGGTCTTTGTGGCGATGGACGGATGCAATTGGCTCGCGCACCTCGCGAATCACCGCGTCCGAATGCTCTGGCGCTTCCACGAATTGCACCATTCGCAGGAAGACATGAGTGTGCTCACGGTCTTTCGCACCCATCCGCTCATTCATGTTTCCTACCTCCTGGCCCTGATCCCGGGAATCGTGCTCCTTGATAATGGTGCGGTCCCGACGACGCTCCTGGTCGTCTACGCCGGCATCGTGGCGTTCGAGCACTCGAATACCAACCTGGGATATGGGCCGCTGGGACGGGTCTTCGTCAGCCCGAACTATCACCGGATTCACCATCGAGTCGTAGGACGTCAGGACGTCAACCTCGGCTTCGCGCTGACTATTTGGGATCAGTTGTCCCACCGAGCGGTGTTTCCAACCGAGGAGACGATTCGGATGGACACTGGTTTGCCGGGTCGGCCACTGACCGTTGAGCAGGCTGGTGCGCGACCGCGCCACTTCGCTGTCTTGATCGCGCAACTCGTCGCGCCGTTTCGTCCATTGGACGAAGTCGCGAAACTCCCGCTCGTTCCAGAAGGAGTTCGTCGACTCGGACGAGACGAGGAGTTCCGTCTTCGAGATAACGCCGAAGAAGGAGAAATTACCCGATGATGGCGTCGCTGTCGCTACGACACAGGGCTCGCACACTTTTGAACGTCACGCTCAGCACTCGTGTCGCCACGTTGCCCGCTGACCTCGCACTGGTCGCAGTACGAATCGCTCTCGCCTGGATTTTCATCTGGTACGGGGCGGGGAAGCTCTTCGGCTCGTTCAATGGTCCGGGACTACACCAGACCGCTCTTTACTTTTCGAACGCTGCCCATCTCCATCCGGGAGGTTTCTTTGCGGTACTCGGCGGTGTGATCGAGTTCGGTGGCGGCGTCTTGCTCATCCTCGGACTCGGTGCTCGTCTGGCTGGGCTCGCTCTGTTCGGCGACATGGTGATGGCGATGATCACCGTCACCTGGGTGAACGGCATCAACTCGGAATCGCTGACCCCTGGTTACGATTTGAATGTCGCGCTCGCGGTGTTGGCTCTCGTTGTCGCGGTGTTCGGCGCCGGCCGATTCAGCATCGACGCACTCGCCGAACGCAGCGTCGCGGCGATGCAGGCGCGCCGCGCCGTCTGATCGTCGCGCCCTCTCGTCAGTCGGGCCGCCGACCAACGCCTCTTCGCTCGAGGCTGCATCGCTGGCTAGAACCCGGTTTCTTCTCTCCTCGAACGGTGCTCGTGATCCGGATTTTGGTGAATCTGGTCGGCGCCGCGGGCGCGGCGCTCTTCGCGCAGGCCAGCATTCAGCACTACCGCAGTACGCACACCTTGATCGGTGCCGCGTTCGTCTTCGAGCAGATGTGGATTGTGGTTGCGTATCTGGTCCGGCGTCCCGCACGAACGGTGAGCCGACGATTGAGTGACTGGCTGCTCGCGTTCTTCGGGACGTTCGGGGGTGTGCTGTTCCGACCTACCGGCGCTCACCCTCACTGGGGAGTTGAAGCGGGGCTGGGCGTCCAGGTCGTCGGCCTCGTGATCGCCGTCTTGTCGCTCCGCGCTCTGGGCCGCTCGTTCGGCTTTGCGGCGGCGGATCGGGGACTGGTGCGCCGTGGTCCCTACGCCGTCGTCCGTCATCCGATCTACGCGTCCTACGTCTTGCTGCAACTCGGCTATCTGCTGCAGAGCATTTCAGTGCGCAACGCCCTCGTGCTGTTGTTCGTGTCCAGTTGTAACGTCGGCCGGGCACTGGCTGAGGAGCGTCTCCTCACGGATAACGGGCAGTACGACGCGTACCGTGCTCAGGTCCGCTGGAGGGTGCTTCCCGGGGTCTGGTAGATCGTGGTACGAGAGACAGTTCGCCGTGGCGAGGTGCCCGTAGGGTCAAAGATGAGAATGTACGTCGGAATCCATCCTACGAACAAGTGTTCGTAGTACCCTAAAACCTAGGCGGAGACCGACCGATGTCACTGGGGCCCTCTAACTTGCCCCCATGACAAAGAAGAAGGAGACAGTAATGGCAACCGATGATCGCGACAAGGCCCTCGAGGCGGCGCTCGGCCAAATAGAGAAGCAGTTCGGCAAGGGCTCGATCATGCGCATGGGCGAGACCATGAACTTCAACATCGAGTCGATCCCGACGGGCGCCCTCGCGCTCGACATGGCACTCGGCATTGGCGGCCTGCCGCGTGGTCGCGTCGTTGAACTCTACGGACCGGAGTCCTCGGGTAAGTCAACGCTGGCGATGCACGTCGTTGCCGAAGCGCAGCGTAACGGCGGGGTGTGTGCCTACATCGACGCCGAGCACGCCATGGATCCGGTCTACGCGCGCGCCATTGGCGTCAACGTCGACGACCTCTTGATCAGCCAGCCCGACACCGGAGAGCAGGCGCTCGAGATCGTCGACATGCTGATTCGCTCGGGTGCGCTGGACGTCATCGTCATCGACTCGGTGGCGGCGTTGACGCCGCGCGCGGAGATCGAAGGCGACATGGGTGACACTCACGTCGGACTGCAGGCGCGTCTCATGAGTCAGGCCCTACGCAAATTGACCGGCGGACTTTCAAAGTCCAACACCGTGGCAATTTTCATCAACCAACTAAGGGAAAAAATCGGAATCAGCTACGGGAACCCCGAGGTCACCCCCGGTGGACGCGCGCTCAAGTTCTACTCGTCGGTGCGTCTCGACATCCGTCGTATCGAGTCCATCAAGGACGGCACCGAGATTGTGGGAAACCGCACGCGAGTGAAGGTCGTCAAAAACAAGTGCGCGGCGCCCTTTCGCCAAGCCGAGTTCGACATCATGTACGGCCAAGGAATCAGTCGTGAAGGTTCGGTGCTCGACGTCGCGGTGGAGTTGGGCTTCGTGAAGAAGGCCGGTGCCTGGTTCACCTACGAGGGCGAACAGATGGGTCAGGGCCGCGAGAACGTGAAGACGTTCTTACGTGAGAATCCTCAGACCATGGCTGAGATCGACGAGCGCGTTCGTGCACACTTGGCGAACGCGTTGGTGCCCGACGTGGTCGGATCCGCCGAGGGCCTCGACATCGACACACCCATCAGCCTGGACTAGTCGACTTCAGTCTTATTCGACGCCGAGATCTTGTGATCTCGAGGGTCGAAGTGGCGCGTGGCGCTTCGAAACTTGAAGGTGAAGTCGGGCCAGATGGTGGTGTTCACGCCGGCGTCGTTCAAATACCAACTCGAGCACCCCGTGTCCCACACCGTGCCGGGCAATTTGGCCTGGAGCTCTCGCGTCCAACGCGCGGCGATGTGGGCCTTGGGCTCAATGAGGGTGTCGTCGTCGAGGGCGACGCGTACCGCTTTCGTGACGTAGTTGAGTTGGCTCTCGAGCATGAAGATGATCGAGGAGTGCCCGAGCGCGGTGTTCGGCCCTCCGAGCATGAACAAGTTAGGGAAATCGGGGAACGTCGTGCCCTTGTAGTTGGCGAGGTTGCCGTGATAGGCGTTCGAGAGTGTTTCGCCCTTTGCGCCGTGAACCTTGGTGGCCATCGGGTTATCGGTGACGAAGAAACCCGTCGCCATGATGAGCACGTCACATTCGTGCAGGGTGTCGTCGCTGGTTCGAACGCCCTTCGGATCGATGGAAGTGATCGCGTCGGTCACCAGGGTGACGTTGTCGCGAGCGAGTGCCGGATAGAAATCGTTGCTGATGAGTACTCGCTTGCACCCGAGGCGATAGTGGGGAGTGAGTTTCCCTCGAAGTGATACGTCATCGATCTGACGCTCCAGGTGTTCGCGCGACATCGTTTCGGCCTTGGTCATGCGACGGGGATCCTTCACGAAACCCAGCACCATCAACTCGCGACGCCAGTAGTCCCAGGCGCGCACTAGGCGCTGGGCGACGGGCAAGGTCGAGAAGACCTTCTTCGTTCTCTCGATGACGGGATGGCCGAGGTGGGGCAAGATCCATGACGGCGTGCGCTGGAAGACCTCGAGGGTGCTCACGACGGGAGCGATCTGGGGCACCGTTTGGATGGCGCTCGCGCCCGTGCCGATGACGCCCACATGCTTATCCCTGAGATCGACGGTGTCGTCCCATTGGGCGGTGTGCATGACGGGACCTTCGAAGGTGTACAGATCTTCGATGTCGGGAAGTCGGGGCTCGGCGAGCCCGCCGGTGGCGAGAACGACACAACGCGCGTAATAGTCACCCTGTGAGGTGGTGAGTCGCCACTGTTTCGTGAGCGCTTCAAAGGACACGTCGAGAACGTCGTGGTCGAACTTTATGAGCGCGCGCAGCTGATACCCGTCGGCCACGTCCTGGAGGTAGCGCCAGATCTCGGGCTGGTAACTGTAGGTGTTGGTCCAGGCGGGATTCGGCGCGAAGGAGAAGGAGTAGAGATTGCTCGCCACGTCACAGCGACACCCGGGATAGGTGTTGTCACGCCACGTGCCACCGAGGTCGTTGGCGCGTTCGAAGATCGTGACGTTCGTCACGCCCGCTTGTCGCAGTCGTATCGCGGCGCCGAGGCCCCCGAAGCCCGAGCCGATCACCGCGACGTCCACCACCATGAACGAACGCTACACAAACGTCCCAGCGCGCGTGCGTGACGGAAGTAGCGTGGCCGACGTGAGTTTCCGTCTTCAGTTCCGTCGCTTCCTGGGTTCACTCGTGCGACGATGGCGTCGCTACCTCAACGAAGTCGCGACAGTCGGGCCGAGCGACGCGTGCGCGGGCGAGTTCTTCTACTTCGGTCACCACGCCGCCCTCATGGCCCCCCAAGGCGTGATCTACAACGAGCGTTATCTCTCCATTGGTGACGAGACCCTCATTGGCCCCAACGTCTGTCTCACGGCCGGCATCAACGGCGAACAGGAGATGCTCGCCACACCGACCGTGTCCATTGGTCGCCACTGCGTCATTGGGCGGGGGTCGCACATCATTGGCCACTGGTCCATCGAACTCGGCGACGACATCCAAACGGGACCCTACGTCTACATCACGGACCAGAACCACTCCTACGACGACATCGACGAACCGGTTGGCTGGCAACGTCCGAGCGAAGAGGCCGTCAAGATTGGCTCGGGCAGTTGGCTCGGTGCGAACGTCGTTATCCTGCCCGGTACGAACTTGGGCAAGAACACCACCGTCGCGGCCGGCGCGGTCGTGCGCGGTACGTTCCCCGACCACGTGGTCTTGGGCGGTGTGCCGGCGAAGGTGCTCCGCCACTACAGCCCGAGTGAGGGCTGGCTCGCGGGACCCGCGTGAGCCAAGGGTTCTTCGGTATTGACCTCACGCCACTTCGCGTCTCGAAGCAGTACCGCCGGCTCTATACCGCCGGCTTCATCACGGCGCTCGGCAGTCAGGCGACGTTCGTCGCGGTGCCCTTCCAGCTGAAGCAACTCACGCACTCGACCCTCGCCGTGGGAGCCATTGGTCTCGTCGAGCTGGCGCCGCTCGTCTTCTTCGGTCTCTACGGTGGGGTGCTCGCGGACCGTCTCAATCGTCGCCGCCTCATCATCTCGATGGAGGTCGTCTTGATGCTCACGACGATGATGCTCGTCGTCAACGCGTTGCTCGCGCACCCTCTGGTGTGGATTCTCTACCTCGACGCCGCGATCGCCGCGGGGGCGTCAGCTCTCCAACGTCCGAGCATTGAAGCGTTGAATCAGCTCTTCGTGTCGCACGAACTGCAGCGCTCGGCCTCGGCGCTCGCCAACGTCCGCTTCACCACCGCCTCCATCATCGGCCCGGCCCTTGGAGGACTCGCGACGGTGGCGTTCGGTGCGGGCGCGGTCTATGTCGCGAACGTCGTGACCTTCACGTTCTCGGTTTTGCTGCTCTTCACACTCCACGCCACGCCGCCTCAGTTGTCGTCGAGCGTGGGCGACGTCGCGGCCCTACGCGAAGGGCTGCGCTACGCCCGCAGTCGTCCCGACATCGTGGGTACCTACATCATCGACCTACTGGCCATGATTCTGGCCTTTCCCGTGGTGATGCTGCCCTTCGTGGCGACGCGTTTTCACGAGTCCTACGCGCTGGCCATTCTCTACACCGGGCTCCCGGGCGGGGCCCTGATCGCGACCTTGACGTCGCGCTGGACCCGCCACGTGCATCGTTACGGTCGCGCGGTCGTCATCTCGGCCGCACTGTGGGGCCTCGGGATCGCGCTCTTCGGCTTCTCGTCGTCGCTGTGGCTGGTGCTGCTGGGCCTCGCCATTGGCGGCGGGGCCGACTCCGTGAGTGGCATCTTTCGCTCCACCATGTGGAACGAGTCCATCCCGCCCGAGGTGAGGGGTCGCATGGCCGGNNATCGAGATGATCTCGTACTCGCTCGGTCCCACGGCCGGTCAGTTTCGTGCGGGCGTGATGGCCGCCTGGACGTCGTTGCGCTTCTCGCTCACGTTCGGCGGGCTCGCGTGTACCGGATCGGTGGCGGTGGTGACCGCTTCGTTGCCCTCGCTCTGGAGTTTTGACGCAAGGACCGACGCGCACGTCGCTGAGGTGCGCGCACTTCGCGAGATGGACGACGACGCGGCCTAGGGGCACGTTTCAAGCCTCTACGCTTCATCTATGTCTCGTTCAACATTCCTCGTCACCGTGAGCGGACCCGACCGCATTGGCGTCGGCGCGGAACTCTTTCGCGCGCTGCACGCCCTCGAGGGCGATGACGTGCGTCTGATGGACGTGGCCCAGATCACCATTCGCGGCACGCTGGTGCTCTGCGCCGAAGTGAGTAGTGAAGCCGAATTGACCCACGAGTCGTTGATGGCCTCTCTGCGCGAGACGAGCATCGAGGGCGACGGGATGTCGTTCCACGTGGAAGAGGTCATCCCGAAGGACGAGGTCGACGGCCGACGACTCCTGGTGACGTTGCTGGCGCCCCAGATCACGGCCCGTCAACTCGAGAGCGTGTTCGACGCCATCGCCGCCAGCGGCGCGACGTGTGAGCGCATCGTGCACCTGGCGAGTTACCCCGTCGACTG
>PLNQ01000134.1 GCA_003141815.1 Acidimicrobiaceae bacterium
CGAACCTGCCCCACGAACTCGTGGAAGCGTTCATGAGTACGTTGAAATCGGTGCAGCTTGCGGACCTCTTGGTGCACGTGGTGGACGGCGCGAGCGACAATGCCGAAGAGCAGATCGCCGCCGTGCGTGACGTCCTCGTCGAGATCGGCGCCGATCAGGTGCCCGAACTGCTGGTCTTCAACAAGGCCGACGTCGCGGGCTCGCGGGCGAAGGATCTCGCGAAGCTCTACGACGGCAGTGTCTGGGTCTCGGCCAAGACGGGCGAGAACCTCGATGACGTCATCGCCACCATTGGCGACCGACTTCGCTCGCGCGACCGCGTGCTGACGCTGCAGCTCCCACTGGACCGCGGGGACCTGCTGGCGGCGGCGCACCGAGAAGGTGACGTGCTCGACACGTCGGTGAGCGACGAGGGTGTCCTGATCCACGTGGTCCTCGACGCCGTNNCGGACTAAGGAAACTGGCGGCCGTCTTCGACGGCGGTCCCATCGACTGCTCGATCGGTACGCCCGTGGACCCACCGGCAGCCTTCGTCATCGAAGAACTCGCCCGGGGCGTGGGCGCGAGAGGTTACCCGCCGTCAGCGGGAACGCTCGACTATCGTGACGCCGCGGCCCATTGGATGAATCGGCGATTCGCCGTCGCGCTCGCACCGGACGATCTGGCCGCGTGCGTGGGTACCAAAGAGTTCGTCGGTTCGCTCGCTGGCTACCTGCACCTGAGACAGCCCGAGCGCGACACCGTGCTCTACCCGGCCGTGAGTTATCCGACCTACGCCATGGGCGCGACGCTGGCGGGTCTTCGTTCCGTATCCGTCGCTCTGGTGAACGGACAACTCGATCTCGGATCAATCGACCCGACTGACATTTCGCGGGCGCTGGTGTTGTGGGCGAACTCACCGTCCAATCCGACGGGTGCCCTTGACGACCTGGAAGGTCTCGCCACTTGGGGACGACGCCACGGTGTGCTCGTCGTGAGCGACGAATGCTACGCGGAGTACACCTGGGCTACACGACCTCGGACGATTCTCGAGCACGGTGCCGATGGCGTCCTAGCGCTGCACTCGATATCGAAGCGTTCGAACTTGGCTGGGTTTCGCGCCGGCTTCTACGCCGGCGACAGCGAAATCGTCGCCTACCTTCGTAGTGTCCGTCAACACGCGGGCTTCATGGTGCCCGGTCCCGTCCAGGCCGCCGCCGCTTCCGCCTTCGCCGACGACGCGCACGTCGAACTTCAACGCGAGCGCTACCGCCGCCGTCTCGAACTTCTGAGTGGCGCACTGAAACGTCTTGACGTCGACGCGCCCTTTCCCGACGGTGCGTTCTACCTCTGGTGCTCAAAGGACGGAATGGACGGCTGGGGCTTGGCGACGATGCTGGCGGAGCGTTCAGGTCTTGTCGTCAGCCCCGGCGAACTCTACGGTGAAGCCGGTACGGACTTCGTGCGCATCGCCGTCGTGCAGCCCGACGAACGACTCGAACTCGCGGCGTCTCGTCTCGAAGCCTCCTAGGGCCAACACTACGATTAGATGATGAGTGAACTCGAAACGCGCGTAGGAAACTGGTTCGAACACCTCGCCGAGATGACGCCCGACAATCTCGAAGCCCGTCGTGACGTCGAATTGGTGATCACCAAGCTGGACGATGGTCAGGTTCGCGTTGCCGAAGTCGGCGCCGACGGTTCGATTGTCGTGCACGAGTGGGTGAAGCAAGCGATCTTATTGCTCTTTCGACTTCACGGTCTAAAAAGGATGGACGTTGGACCCTTTGAGTATCTCGACAAGTTGGAGCTGAAGAGCGACTACGAACGACGCGGCGTGCGCGTCGTGCCCGGGGCCTCGGCTCGGCGGGGGAGCTTCCTCAGCCCGGGCGTGATCCTGATGCCGAGCTACGTCAATATTGGCGCGTGGGTTGGTCGGGACTCCATGGTCGACACCTGGGCCACCGTGGGTAGTTGTGCGCAGATCGGCGCGAACGTGCACTTGGCCGGGGGCGTGGGCATCGGTGGCGTGCTCGAGCCGGCGAATGCCGTACCGGTCGTGATCGAAGACGACGCCTTCATCGGAAGTCGCTGCATGATCGTCGACGGCGGGCGAGTCGGTCGAGGATCGGTGCTCGGCGCGGGCACCATCTTGAATCCTTCGATTCCCGTCATCGACGCCGAAAGCGGCGAAGAGGTGTCGCGCGGGTACGTGCCCGACTACTGCGTAGCGGTGTCGGCCAGTCGACGACGCGAGTATCCCGGCGGCGAGTTCTTCCTACCTTGTGTGCTCATCATTAAACGTCTGAGTGAAGGCGAACGCCACAGCAAAGTGAAGTTGAACGACATCCTTCGTGACCACGGCGTCGCGACGTGAGCCGACTCGACGACGCACTCACGTTGGTGTCGATTAGCTCGGTGAGCCGCGACGAAGCGGCTCTCGCCGCGCACGTCGAAGCCCGCTTGCGCGAGTCGAGCGCCCTCGAGGTCGAACGCGTGGGTGACAACGTCGTGGCGCGCACCTCTGGTCATCACGCCACGCGCGTGATGGTCGCGGGCCACCTCGACACGGTGCCCGGCGACGCTCGTCAAGCCATGATCGTCGACCAAGAACTACGAGGCGTGGGGGCCTGTGACATGAAGGGATCCCTCGCAGTGATGCTGGCCCTCGCGACCGATCCAACGCCCCGTTCCGTCGAGGTGACGTGGATCTTTTACGCTCGCGAAGAGATCACCCGCAGCGAGTCGGGTCTCAGCGAGATCGCCGAACTACGTCCCGACCTTTTGCAAGGTGACGTCGCGCTGCTCGCCGAACCGACCGGTGGCGTCGTGGAGGCGGGCTGTCAAGGGACGTTGAAAGTCAGCGTCGAACTCGCGGGTCGTCGTGCCCACGTGGCGCGCCCCTTCACGGGCCGAAACGCGATTCATCGATTGGCTGGCGTCATCGAACGCGTCGCCACCTACGAGCCCAGAACTGTCGACATCGAAGGGGTTCGTTACACCGAACAACTCCAAGCGGTGGGCGTCGAAGGTGGCGTGGCCGCGAACGTGGTGCCCGACGTGGTGATACTGACGATCAATCATCGCGTCGCGCCCGACCGTTCGAGGGAACAAGCGGCGTCGTGGCTGCATGAGTACCTCGGTGAGTTACTGGAAGAAGGTGACACGTTCTCAGTCCTTGACTGGGCACCGGGCGCGTTGCCGTCCCTGAGTAACGAACGTCTGGGCACGCTCGTTCGGCTGACGGGTCAGCCGGCGGAGGGAAAAGTCGGTTGGACCGACGTCGCGACGTTCCAAGAGCTTGCCATTCCCGCAACGAACTTCGGCGCGGGCAATCCGCTGCTCGCCCATCGAAGTGACGAATTCGTGACGCTGGACGAATTGGCGCGCTTCGAAGACATCCTTAGGGAGTGGCTCTCTTAATCCGCAATGAGTGTCCTCGTGACGCGACTAATAGTGGCGCAAGACCGAGATGACTCTTCCGTAAATGGTGACCTCGCGAGAGTCGAATTCCATCGGCTCCATCGTGGAGTTCTCGGGCTTCAAGATGATTCGTGAACCCTGAGGAAAGAACCGCTTGACGGTTGCTTCGTCGTCGGGAATACCCGCCACGACGATCTCGCCGGACCTAGCGGTGCTTTCACGCTGAACGACGATGAAGTCACCCGACAGGATTCCCGCCTCAATCATCGAATCACCGCGAACTTGCAGTACGAAGCTGTCACCGCGACCAGCGAACTGCTCGGGAATCGACATCAATTCGTGCGCGCTCTCGACAGCAAGGACGCCAGTACCCGCTGCGATGTCACCAACGAAGGGAATGTGACGAATGTGTTGTTCGGGCGCGGGATTGGCCGCGTCGAGACGAACCGTCAAGGTTCGCGGTTGCTGGGGATTCTTCTCGATGTAACCAGCGTCTTTCAAGACGGTTATGTGGTTGGCGACCGTCGCGGACGACGAGAGACCAACCTGTTCGCCGATTTCACGAATCGTGGGAGGAAAGCCTCGTTCACGCTGACAGGTCACAATGAACTCGAGAATTTGTCGACGCATCGGTGTCAGAACTTCAGCCACGGGGACCTCCAGGTAACGAACAGTTGTTCGTAGGCTACACCAGTCGGCGCCCGGACTCAAACACCTGTTCGCTTTTCTTACACTCGGTTTCAACCGTGTTTCGCCTTTGAAACGGGGGTGTTTCCCTCGTGGGGTGCCCTAATTTACGCATTTCCATACTGCTAACGTTCTGCAATGGCCAGATCGGCTTATACATACCCAAGTTGATTCTTACGTGTTGCTTATGTGACACGGAGGAGAACTTGGGGATGAGAAGTGAATCAACACAGTTGAGGAGGGACGTTGCTTATGAAGCTTCGTTTGAACAAGACGGTGGCTGCGGTGGCTTCGAGTGCCCTGCTGTTGATGGCGGTGCCGGCAGTCGGTATTGCGTCAACTTCAGGTGCTGCTCCTAAGCCGAAGCCAACCTACGTCATTGGATATGAAGGCCCCTTGTCCGGCGGAAACCTGCAGCTAGGTTTGAATATGGTGTTCGCCGTGGAGTTGGCTATTAACCAGGCCAACGCTTCGGGTAAGAACCCCTTCAAGCTTCAGCTCGCGAAGTACGACGACCAGGGTGACCCCACAATTTCGCCCACGGAGGCTCAGTCCGCCGTGGCGAACAGGAAACTGATCGCCATTGTCGGCCCAGCGTTCTCTGGTGCCACCGCTGCAGCTGAGCCCTATTACGCCAAGGCGCACGTCGCGACGGTGAGCCCCTCGGCTACGAGGGTCACGTTGGCAACGAGCGGTTGGGGCAACTTCTTCCGCGTGGTTGCTGACGACGGTGTACAGGGTCCTGCGGACGCTGACTACCTCGTCAAGACCAAGAGCTACAAGAGTGTGTACGTCGTGAGTGACGGTTCGTCCTACGGCACCGGTCTCGCTACGGCGTTCGCTGCACAAGCGACCACCGACGGCGCCAAGGTGACCCAGGCCACAGTTCCCGGTACGGCACAGTGCACCGACGGAACAGCCTCTGCGACCGAGTACTCGGCCGCCGCCACGCAGGCAGTTGCCAGCGGTGCGAAGGCGATGTTCTACGGTGGTTACTACTGTGACCTCGGCTTGTTCCTGGGCGCTCTTGGATCCGCTGGTTGGACTGGCGCGATCATGTCAGGTGACGGTTCAGACTCCTCCGCGTTGATCGCGGGCACCACGCCCGCGTCAGCCGCGAGCGGCGTCTTGCTGTCATGTGCGTGCGCCGTTTCACAGAACTCGTCGTTCAACAAGGCGTTTCAGAACTTGGCGAACTTCAGTTCAGCCAATGCCACGTACGCCCCTGAGGCTTACGACGCGACCAACGCAATCATCGCGGCGATGAAGAAGCTGAAGAAGATTACGCGTGCCGGCCTCGTCGCGGAACTGCACAAGAACGTGTACAAGGGCCTCACGAAGACGATCAAGTTCCAGAGGAATGGCAACATTGCCGGTGCGGCGATCTACGTGAACCAAGTCACGAACGGCAAAGTCGTTCAGTTGGGTCTTGAGTAAGTAGTCGATTTATCCAACATGCAGAAAGCCGGGGGTTTCACCCCCGGCTTTCTGCATTCTGGCTACACTTTGACTTCGTCTGGGAGGGCCAATTGGGCGCGTTTGGACATTACGTGGCGGCACACTTCGACACGCTCAAACTTGAGTTCTGGGCGCTCTTCGTCGGCGGTGTCGCGAACGGTCTCCTGTACGGAATGATCGCGGTTGGCTACACCCTCGTCTACGGCGTACTCCGACTCATCAACTTCGCGCACTCCGAAATCTTCATGTCGGGTGGCTTCGCGGGCTACTTCGTGATGAAAGCCTTGGTCGGGACGTCCGTGCCCACGGGCGCGGCGAGCGTGGGACTTATCATTCTCGGCATCGTGGTCGGCGGCGTCGTCGGCGCGGTCATGGCGGTCGTCCTCGAGCGGGTGGCGTACCGCCCGTTGCGTAAGCGAAATGCCCCCAAACTGGCCTATCTGATCAGCGCGATCGGTGCGTCGTACTTCCTGTTCAACATGGCGGGCAAGGAGTTCGGACACATCGCCGTCTCGACGCCGCAGCCCTACATCAATCACGCCGTGTTTCACATCTTTGGCGCGCCGGTCTTGATGTACTACATCATTATTCTCATCGCGGGTGTCGTGATGTTCGTGGCGTTGGACCGTTTAGTCGCCAAGACCCGGCTCGGTCGAGGGATCCGCGCCGTCGCTCAAGACGCCGAGACTGCTTCGCTCATGGGCGTGAACATCGACCGCACGATTGCCATTACGTTCATCGTGGGCGGCGCCCTCGGAGGGGCTGCCGGCTTTCTCTTCGCAATGGGTACCGGCGTCGTGTACACGATGGGTTTCGTGCCTGCTCTCAAGGCGTTCACCGCCGCCGTCCTCGGGGGTATTGGCAATCTCCGCGGTGCCATGATCGGCGGACTAATACTGGGCGTCTTCGAAAGTCTTTGCGTGGTCTTCGTTCAGGCTGCGTACATCGACGTCGTGGCCTTTGGCATCCTCGTCCTGGTGTTGCTGGTTCGACCGACCGGCATCTTAGGTGAACGGCTGGGCCGGTCCGCCTGATGAAGGAGTTGCTCGCAAAGATCTACGTGCGTCGACTCCTCATTACGCTCGGCATCGTCGCGACGGTCGAGTTGATGACGGGACCACCCGGTAGCAACACCGCACCGACCGCGGGCTTTCGAGGCTCGTTCGCCGAGTCCGCGTCGTTCTTTGGACTCTTCAAGACCCAGCGCTGGATCCTCTTCTTGTTCTTGGCGGTCGTCGCCTGGGGTATCGCCAGTTTCTGGATAAGCAGGGGTCCCCAAGTTCGCACCACCGTGGGCCGCGCGCTCGTGATCCCTCGACGCGTCACGTCCACCCGACCCGTTCGCTGGGGCGTTATGGGTGGTCTGCTCGTCGTTGCCATACTGTTGCCGCATCTCGTCAACTCACCGTTCTGGCAGGCCGCCATGGTCGAACAGATCGCCGTCTACGTGTTACTGGCGGTCGGCCTCAACGTCGTCGTTGGTTTTGCCGGTCTGCTCGACCTCGGTTACGTGGCCTTCTACGCCATCGGTGCTTACACCGCGGCGTGGGTGACTGGCGCGCTGCCGCTGCCGCCACCCTTCAATCACGCATTAGATCCCTTCTGGGCGATTCCCATCGCCATCGCGATCGTGATGATCGCGGGCATCTTGCTTGGAGCACCCACGTTGCGTCTGCGTGGCGACTACCTCGCAATCGTGACGCTCGGATTCGGTGAGATCGTTACGATCTTCGCCAACAATCTTTACGGCATCACCAACGGGTCGCTGGGATCGAAGCTCATACCTCACTTCCGGTTTCATCTGGGACCGATTAAGTACATATGGGGTCTGAAACCCGTCCCGTACTACTACTTGGCGCTGGGTTTCGTCGTGCTCTTCTTGATCGTGTTCTCCTTACTCGAGCACTCTCGCGTTGGCCGAGCCTGGACGGCTATTCGCGAAGACGAAGTCGCGGCCGAATCGGTGGGCATCAATCCCTTGAAGTACAAGGTCATGGCCTTCGCCATCGGCGCCGCGTCGGCGGGCTTCGCCGGTGTCCTCACCGCTGCCCAGTCCAACTTCATCTTCCCGTCGAGTTTCACGTTGACGTTCTCCATCAACATCTTGGTATTGGTCATCCTCGGCGGCATGGGCTCGATCGCGGGCGTGGTTCTGGGCGCGATTCTCATCCAAACGCTGACGGAGTTCTTGAACAACGGACAACACTGGGGCTACCAGCCGTCCGACCTCTACATCTACTTGGGGGCGCTCCTCATCGTGATGATGATCTTCCGACCAGCGGGTCTTATACCTTCGAAGCGTCGAAAACGAGAGATACTCCTGTCCGAAGCCGATCACGAGAACACTCACATCGACGAAGCGTTGTTGGGTGATGACGTATGAGTGACACCCTCTTTGACGTCCAGAACGTGACGCTTCGCTTTGGTGGCGTGGTCTCGTTGAACGACGTCAGTCTCCACCAGGACCGAGGAGAGATCCTCGCCGTCATCGGACCCAACGGGGCCGGTAAGACGTCGCTGTTCAACTCGTTGACCGGGGTCTACCAGCCCCAAGAGGGGACGATCAACTTCGTCGGTCGCAACGGTAAGACGCTCTCAATCATTGGTCGAAAGGCCTACCGGGTCGCGAACTACGGTGTCGCGCGCACCTTCCAAGCCTCACGAATGTTTAGCGCGCTCTCGACCTTCGAGAACGTCAAGATTGGTGCGGAGAGCCATCGCGGTATCGGCGTGGTGGGCGCGATGTTGCACGGACCAGGCACGCGACGTGACGAGAAGCGATCCGACGAGCGCACCGTCGAACTCTTGAAGTTCGTCGGGTTGACGGAAAAGGCCAACACCATTGCGGCGTCGCTCTCCTACGGCGATCGACGCCGTTTGGAGATCGCCCGAGGACTCGCCACGGATCCACAAGTCTTGCTGCTGGACGAGCCCGCGGCGGGAACGAACCCGTCGGAGAAGCTCGAACTTGCGAACCTCATTCGCCGGGTCCGTGATGACATGGGAGTGTCGATCCTGCTCATCGAACACGACATGAAGCTCGTGATGTCGCTCGCCGAGCGGCTCTACGTGTTGAACTTCGGCGGCGTCATCGCTGAAGGGACGCCAGAGGAGATTCGTGCCAATCCCGTCGTCATCGAGGCGTACTTGGGATCGACCACGGAAGACGCGGAGAGCAAGTGATGTTGGACGTCAACGACGCGGTCGTACGCTACGGGGCCATCACGGCGTTGCACGGAATCTCGTTCAACGTCCAACAAGGTGAGATCGTGACGCTCCTCGGCGCGAACGGAGCGGGTAAGTCGACGACGCTTCGGATGCTGTCCGGCCTGCACGCTCCAGCGAGTGGTCAGATTCTCTTCGAGGGTCAGGACGTTACGCACACCAAAGCGCACGACTTCTCGCAGCTGGGTATTAGTCACGTGCCCGAAGGGCGCCGCATATTTCCTCAGATGTCGGTCGAGGAGAATCTCGAAATGGGCGCGTTCAATCGCCGCGGCTCGACGAGTGACGATCGCGACAAGATGTACGTGACGTTTCCGATTCTGAAGGAGCGTCGTAAACAGCTCGGCTCTAACCTTTCGGGCGGTGAGCAACAGATGCTCGCGATTGCACGCGCTCTGATGGCTCGACCACGGCTGCTCTTGCTCGACGAGCCCTCAATGGGATTGGCTCCGATGATCGTCGAGATGATCTTTGGCATCATTGGCGAGATCCGCGACGCTGGCACGACGGTGCTCGTTGTCGAGCAGAACGCCTCCCAAGCTTTGCGCTTGGCAGACCGTGGCTACGTGATGGAGAACGGTCGCATCGTCTTTGGCGACTTGGCGAAGAACCTGTTGCACGACGAGCGCGTACGCGCCGTCTACCTCGGCGAGTCCGTCGAGAGTTAGCGACGTGTCGGGCTTGGAGAGCCTGCATCCGAGTGCCGCGCGCGTGGCGCGGTTGCTGAGCGAAAGAGGGGTCAAGGGTCCGTTTCGAGAGTTCAGTGCCTCGACGAAGACCTCGGCCGACGCCGCGCTTGCTTTGGGCTGTGAACTCGGGGCCATCGCCAGTTGTCTCGTCTTTCTGCTCGACGACGAACCCGTCGTGATCCTAAAGAGCGGCGCCTTTCGAGTTGACACCGAATTATTCGTGCGACTCGCTGGAGGCACGTCGCTTCGACGCGCCAACGCCGACGAAGTTCGTACCGCTACGGGTCAACCCATCGGGGGCGTCTCACCGACCGGTTGGCCGTCACAACTGCGCGTCTTCATCGATGATTCGCTGGCGGACTACGACGAAATCTGGTCGGCCTGTGGCACGCCGAACGCCGTCTTCGCGACGACCTTCGACGAACTTCGAGAACTCACGCACGCCGTTGCGGTTACCTTGCGTCACCCCTAGGGGTCTCCTTTCCTTGCGACCGTTGTGACGGTTTCAAAGGAGGCTTCGTGGAAGATGAAGAGATAGTGGGTACGTGCTGGCGCGACGTGGCCGACGTGTTGTCGGCGGGCGTGTCGAGAGTGTTGCTCTACGGACCGCCCGGCACGGGAAAGACGTTCGCTGCGCTGCACCACGGCGTCGAACACGGGCACGCCGAGCGTCTGGTGTGCACTGAAGACCTCACCTCGGGCGAGATCACGGGAACCTGGATGCCGACGGGCGAGAGTCGCTTCGAGTGGCGCGAGGGACCCGCGATTCGCGCGTGGCGGGGAAGTGACGGTCGTGGGGGACGACTTGTGCTCGACGAGGTCGATCGCGCGTCGGGCGACGCACTCGCAACATTGCTGGCCGTCACCGATTCACCCGAATCGGCTCGTTGGCGAAATCCCGAGACGCTCGAGTGGGTTCGACCCGGTCGTGAGTTTTCCGTCGTGATGACGTCCAACATCGACGACGTAGACGACGTCCCGCGCGCGCTGCGCGACCGCTTTCCGGTGAGCATTCGCGTCGATCGGCCCCACCCGGCTGCGGTGTCGCGTCTGAGCGGTGATCTTCGTGGACCAGCCCTCGCCGGCTCACTGGGCCCCGAGCAACGTCGTGTCTCACTTCGTAGCTTCTACGCTTTCGACGAACTGCGGCGTCATTACGGTCCCGCGCGCGCGGCCCATCTCGTCTTCGGAGAGGACGTCGCGCAGAGTGTCCTTGACGCTCTCGCAATTGGCGCGGTTTCGTGACGCACGGGGTCATCTTTCCCGAACTCCTCAGTGGGCGAGAGGATGAGAGGATCGCGCGCCCGTGGACCGTTCGAGAGGGTTCGACCGCGCGCGGGTCGGCCAGTTGCAATCTCGCCGAACGAGTCTTGGAGGTGCCACTGGGTCCGAGCGCGCAGGCCCGCGTCATTCGAGCGCACGAACTCATGCACGCTCGAGTGAGTCCCCACGTCGAACACTTGTTGAAGGCACTCGACGAGGTGTCACCGAGGGCCTTGGAGTGCGCCGAAGAGTTGCGCGTGAACGTGTTGCTCGCTCGCTTGCACTTTGACGTGACGCTGTTGAAAGACGGCACCGAGAAGATCGGTGGTCGGCGCGTCGCCGACGCGGGGGAGTGGGCCGAGGCGGTCTGTTTCTTGATGGCGGTGCTGGGGACTGGTGCGGAGAGGGAGTACCTCGCAGGGATCCGACAAGGTCGAGCCTCGTGGTTGCCAGCGCTTCGCGCGATTCGTAAGCGGGCGCTGGCGCTGATGGACCAACAGAGCACGTCAAAGCTCGCGTCCACGCAATTCAATGACGAGGGACTCCCGAGTGGCTACGCGACAACGACGTTAGTGATCGCGAGAATGGTGGCCCAGTCCATCGAAGCACGCGTGCCCACGACGCCCGAAGAGTTGCGAGCATTTCGTCGCTCACTCGAGGAGGGGGGACGACGACCCGCCACCGGACACTTCGCCCTACTCGTCTTTGACACCTCGCTCGATCGCCGCACGCCGTCATCAGTAGGAAGTATCCGTCGAACGCGCGCGACGACCACGGGCACGACGCTGCGCTACCCGGGGCGTTTCTTGACCGACGAATATCGGCGGGCCTTCGCGGCGCGTCGGCGCGTTCACGGTGGCATCGTCGTCATCGACCAGTCGGGATCGATGGATCTCGAACCCCAAGCGCTGAGCGAACTGGTACGCAGCGCGCCGAACGCGCTCGTCGTTGGTTACAGCCACCGTCCGGGTGACCGAGGATCAACGCCTAACGCGTGGCTGCTGTGTGATCGAGGGTCGATCGCGGATGAGTGTCCCTCAGGCAACGTTGGTAACGGCGTCGACGGACCCGTGCTTCGCTGGGCGCTCTCGCAGCGCCAGGCAAACGAGCCCGTCGTATGGATCACGGACGGCCAGGTAACTGACTCGCACGACCACCCCGACAGCGCCCTGACCCAGGAATGCGCGAACCTCGTGCGGCGCCACCGAATTCGACTGGTTCGAGATCTCACCAGCGCCTCGAGAGCGCTGCGATCAAGAGGTCCAGCGAGCACCTCACAACTGGCGGCCTTTGGCCGGGTCGGTCACCAATTGCGCGAAATCGTTGGAATATAAGGGCTTTCAAGGCACTCCAAAAAAAAGTTGCATCGAACACCTGTTCGTCTTATGATGACGAACAGGTGTTCGTAAAACCAAGGAGGGGCGCCATGGCCGCATTAGAAGTACTGCAAATCCCAGACATCGACCAGTTCGCCCCTGGCCCGTACCTTCGTTTGGTCAGTGCTCCAGCGGCTGCGCAACCTCTTCGCCAGGGACCGTCGTTACAACATCGTCGACGCCAACGCGCTCGAGTGTTGCAGCGTCGTCGTCGCGCCATGGTCTCGTTCGTTCTCCTAAGTGCGTTGACGATCCTGGCCCTTCCGGGACACACCTTTGGAGCCACCACGGGCGCCGGACTCTCTACCGACCTCGCAAATTCGTCGGTTCTCGCGTCGGGAATGGACTACGTGGTACAGCCCGGCGACACGCTGAACACGATTGCCTACAACGTGAATCCAGTCCAACCATCAGCGGCTCGAACGCTTCTCGTGCACGAACTCGGTTCATCGGTGGTCGTGCCCGGCGAACACGTCCTAATCCCCTGAAAAATTAGGCTTTTAGGTGTATCGTGCAGTGGTGCGTTGTCCTTTTTGTTCGGCAGATGACGACCGCGTCGTAGATTCTCGCCTCGCCGAAGACGGCGTCGCGATTCGCCGCCGTCGTGAATGCGCGAACTGTGGGCAGCGCTACACGACCTTTGAGCGAATAGAGGAGATCGGCCTCTACGTTGTCAAGCGGTCCGGTGATCGCGAGCCCTTCATGAGAGCGAAGATCTTGAGCGGCGTGCGCTCGGCAGCCAAGAACCGACCCGTGGACGACGAGATGCTGAACGGCGTGGCCGTCACGGTGGAAGAGGCGATGCGCCTGCTGAATCGTGACGTGTCGAGCGAGGAAGTGGGTATGGCGACGTTGGAGGCCCTGCGCGACATCGACGACGTGGCCTATGTTCGCTTCGCTTCGGTCTATAAGGGCTTTGAAGGCACCGAGGACTTCGCCCGTGAGATCGGCATGTTGGTGAAGACCACGGCTCCTAAACATCGCGGTTAGTCATGCGCGCGCTGCGGTTACAACCGCGATCGGCTCTGGCCATCTACGCCCATCCTGACGACGCGGACGTCGCGGCGGGCGGACTCATGGCACAGTGGGCTAGTGAGGGGATCGACGTCCATCTCGTGGTTCTCTGCGACGGTGCCAAGGGCTCTCACTCGCCCCACTTGGCTTCGTCGGTGATTCGCGAAACCCGTAGAGAAGAACTCCAGAGTGCCGCCGACCTGCTCGGCGTGAGGAGCGTCACGTCGCTCGACTTTCCTGACGGCACCGTCGCCAACACGCTCGAGCTCCGAGAAACCCTTGTAGGCCTGGTACGAAACCTGACACCGGAAGTCGTACTCGGGCCCGACCCCACGGCTACCTTCTTCGGCGAGGTCTACGTGAACCACCGTGACCACCGTGAAACGGGCTGGGCGCTGTTAGACGCCGTCGCTCCGGCCGCCGCCATGCCGCTGTACTTTCCTGAGCAGGGCCCGCCGCACCAGGTGCGCGTCCTGCTCCTCAGTGGTACTCACGAGCCGGACGTCGTTGCCGACGTGTCGAGAACCATCGACACCAAAGTCAAGGCCGTGCTCGCGCACGCGTCACAGTTAGCGGACGACGCCGCAGCCATTCGCGACGTCGTCTTAGAGCGCGCCGAGCAAGCGGGTCGGCCGGTGGGCGTCGCGTACGGCGAAGCCTTTCGCTGCATTGAACTCGCCTTCTAACAGTCCGACGGTCGACGAGGCCCCGATCCTGCACGTGGACCTCGACGCGTTCTTCGCGTCCGTGGAGGTCCTCGACGACCCGTCTCTGCGGGGTAAGCCCGTCGCGGTCGGTGGCGCGGGCGAGCGCGGCGTCATCGCGAGCGCGAGTTACGAGGCACGCCGTTACGGCGTGCGAAGTGCCATGCCCAGCGTGATCGCGAAGCGCGCCTGTCCGTTACTGATCATCTTGCCGGGTCGATTTGACCGCTACGAGGAGTACTCGCGACAGTTTCACGACGTCGTGCGCGACCTCACGCCGGACTATGAACCACTCGGGCTCGACGAGGTCTTCGCTGATCTTCGTAGTCTTCGTCGTCTGGACGTTCGCCCGCTCGACGCCGCGGCGGCGCTTCGACGTCGCATCACGAACGAGCTCGGTCTGCACTGCGGGGTGGGACTCGGGAGAAACAAACTCTTCGCGAAACTCGCCTCCAAGGAGTCGAAACCTCGCGTGGTCGATCGTGGGCTCGTCGAAGGTCCCGGCGTCTTCTGGGTGAGTCCGGCGCAAGAGGCGGAGTGGCTCGACGTGCTTCCAGTGCGCGCACTCTGGGGTGTGGGACCCGCAACGGCGGCGAAACTCTCGCAACTCGGTCTCACGTGGGTGCGCGACCTCGCGCGCGTCGACGAGGCGACTCTCGCCCAACACGTGGGACCCTCTATGGCCGCGGCACTCGCCGCGTACGCGAAGGGAGAGGATTTCCGTGACGTCGTGGTGGACCGAGCGCTCAAGTCACTCGGCCACGACCAGACCTTCGCTCGCTCACTGACTGGACTTGGTGAGGTGCGCGAGGCGCTCAAGGTGCACGCCGGCGTCGTCGCGCGGGCACTCCGGGAGAAGGACCGTGTCGCGCGCACTATTACCGTGATCGTCCGTTTCGACGATCGTACGAGCGTCTCGAGGTCCCAGACGCTCTCCTTTGGAATCGACGACGAGGACGCGATCGAGGCCATCGGCGAAGCTCTGGTCCAGTCCGTCGACCTCTCGAGGAGCGTTCGCCTGTTCGGTCTTCACGCTTCGGGGTTCCTCGAGCGAAGTGAGAACCAGATGCAACTGAGCTTCGGCATCGAGACGGCGTCACGTGACGCCAAAGCGGGCGCGGTCGCGATCTCGAGAGGTCGCCAAGTGGATAATGAAGCCCTACGCGACGCGATTGACGAAGTTCGTCGGCGCTTCGGACGTACTTCGCTCGCCACGGCGAACGAGCTCAGCGAAAAGGGAGTGGACGTCGCCACGCAACGTGGGCGTCACGCCTTTGGACCCGAGGTGGCGCGCGACGAGCGCGACACTACGCGCGAACCGTGACGAGCGTGCCGATGGGCGTGTAGGGAAAGACGACTTTCGCCGAGGCGAAGAGCATCTCGACACAGCCGAGGCTCTGCGGGAAACCGTAGGACGAACGAATGAAGCCGTGCAGCGCGTCGCCACCGTTGAAGTACGAAACCCAGGGAATGCCCGGGTCGGCGTAGTGCGAGCCGTCGGGGTTCGTGCCCGACATCGTCGTCGAGAGGTACCGCACGTAGACCGGGTACGTGGCCGCGGCGGTCGGCGCGACGGAGATACCGGTGTTGACCGGCGTGGTGAATTTCACCTTGTTCCCGACGTAGAGCGTCAGGACTTCCGGTGCGCCCTGTGCGACGTCGACGTAGTTATAGGTCGTGGGGTCGACCTTGTGGTTCTGCACGGCGGTGATCAACTCGCTCCACGTGGCCGAGTCGGCGATACCGGTCGTAGGGAGGTTGTTGACGCTCTGGAAGTTCATCAGCGCGCCGCGAAGGATGACCCCGGCGACGCCGACCTGCCACTGCGACTGAAGGGTTGTCGGCAGGTTCGGGTACTTCCACGTGAAAGTGCCGCCAGCGGGAAGTGACGGGTCACTCTGCGGAGTGTTCGCGGCGAACGTGACCGGGAGGTAATTGAGTTCGGCCAGCAACTGCTCCGCCCAGGTCGTGCTCGCCGCGACGGACGCGGTTCGTGGGCGCACGGCGCTGAAGTGGCACGTGACCGCACACGTCATGCGCGTCGGAAGATCGATGGTGTAGATGGCGGCCGGTTTGAGGGAGCCGGTGACGACGGCCTGCACGTCGTGTGCGCTGATCTGTTGCCATTTGGTGGCGAGGAATGGCCGAGTCCGAAGCTCCGGCAGGTTCTTCACTTTCGTGGCGGCGCTGAAGTGCAGGCGCAACACGGGCAACTGATTCGAAAGCGACGTCGGGAGATTACTGGTGATCTCGAAGGACCTGACGACGGACGTCGCTGACGCGTCGAGCGTAGGGATCAACGTGGCCCCCGATACCGCCGCCACAAGGGCAAGTACGCTGACGAATCGTCTGGTCACCGATACAGAATAGTCACCGCCAGAGTCAAACTATCGCCGCCTACGATGGAGATGAACCAAGGAGGGGCCATGGTCCTCGCAAAGACAGTCGGAGTCCTACTTTTAATTGGGCTGGCGTTGTGGATCATTTTCACGGTGATTGGCTTCTTAGCGGCCACCATCTGGACCATCTTCGAGTTCCTCGTCATCGCGGCGGTCGTCGGCGCGGTGTACCACTACTTCAAGCACCAAAAGGCTCACGGAACCTGAGCGGTAGGCTCTCTAGTTCTGGCGGCGTGGCCGAGTGGTTAGGCAGGGGCCTGCAAAGCCCCGTACTCCGGTTCGAATCCGGACGCCGCCTCCAAGAATTGATTGGTCTTGCATTGAATCTCGCTTGACTCTTAGCGGGGCACGTGCAACGGTCCCCTTCGGTGGAAGATGAGGCGTTCGAGGGGGATCTTGGTCCGTAGAGAGAGCACTCGAGCTAAGTTTCTTCAGTGGCGTCAGCATTAGTGGCATCATCTAATTCCACATTTGCCGCGAATGAGCACGAATCTGTGAAATTGACAGTACTGAATTGCGAGCGAGTTGTCCCTGGCCTGGGGACGAATTGAGTCGCTTTAACCACAATTTTCGTACGAGCCATTCCCCGAGTGGTCATGGCGGGGAGATCCTAGTGATACGACGATTCTGGTACTCAGTATGCGCGGCAACCGTTAGTACTCTTGAAGATATGTCCGAAATTTATTTAGAAGCACGGGCCAACAAGAAATCACTTCACGAGAGACGCTAGGGAACATGTACTTCAAGACATTGGCGCACGCCCGCTGGAGCAGAGTGGCCATTGTTACTGGTATTTCTTTGGCCCTTTCACTTGCGTTCTCCTTGCCGGCTTCCGCAGCCTCAAAAATTTCCGTACCAACCGCAGCGCGAGCAGTACAAGCAACCGCGGGCAACGCGCGAGCGGTGGTGAGGTGGTCAGCCTCGAAATCGAACGGGGGATCTCCGATCACCAGGTACGTCGTTACCTCGCATCCGCTGAATAGGACCTGCACAACGATCGGGACTAAGTGCGCGATTTCGGGGTTAACAAATGGAATGCCGTACGA
>PLNQ01000045.1 GCA_003141815.1 Acidimicrobiaceae bacterium
ACGTGATGGCTTCGCTGAGGAGCAGGTCGAAGTCCAACACGCCACGGCTGCGACAAAGTCCGACGTAACGATCGAGCACGTCGGCCAGTTGGGCGGGAGGCAGCGGCGCGTCACGACGCAGTCGACGCGCACTCTTCGCGTAGAGCGTCCCGTTGAATCCCTGACTGAGTGCCCAGCCGATCTCTTGTTCGAGTCGGGGCAACTGCCAGTCTTCAAGTTTTAGTTCGCCGCTCTCTCGAAGTTGTTTCGCCAACGCGCTGACGAGTTTTCGCCGGTTCGGTTCGAGGGTGAGGGGTCGCAGGTGGTGATCCTCGCGGTACTGCGTCACGAGGTTGAGCGCGGCGCGGTGAAACGTACCCGCGCGCACGTCGCGTACCCCAGAACGAAAGAGTCGTCGTCGCAGTTCGTCGCTGGCCTTGCGGGTGAAGGTCATGGCGAGGATCTGGTCGGGCGCGACGTCGCCGTCCGCGACGCGGCGTTGGATCCGCAGCGTCAGGACGTGCGTCTTGCCAGAGCCCGCGGTCGCGCGCACGAGGTGCCGACGGGCGGGTGACATCACGGCCTCACGCTGCTCGGGCGTAAGGCCGACGAGCAGTTCGCTGTTGAATGTCGTCTCGTCACTCATGATGCCTACGACGCTACCGGTCGACCGTGACGTGGTCTCGGGCGCAGGTAACGCCTCACTAACCTGAAAGACGTGCTTCGTAGCTTCGGCGACTCAAATCTCTTTGGAGAGTCTTTCGGCGAGGGGACCGCTCGAGTGGTGTGGTTGCACGGCTGGGCGCGCCGCGCCGATGACTTCACCGTGGCGGCCGCAGCGCTGGCTGATCGAGGTGTGGCGTCCGTGGCCCTCGATCTCCCTGGTTTTGGCTCGTCGCCGCTGCCGACGGTGGCCGGTGGGGCACGCCTCTACGCCGAACTACTCCTCCCGGCCCTTGCTGCCATCACCGACGAACCGTTGGTCCTCGTCGGGCACTCCTTTGGGGGCACCGTCGCCACCGTCGTGGCGAGCACGCACCCCGAGAGGGTGCGTGCCCTCGTCCTCGTCGCCGCGCCACTGATCCGCCGCGCGGCGACGAGTAAGGCGCCCCTGGCGTACCGAGCGCGTAAGTGGCTCCACGCGAAGGGACTCCTCAGTGACGCGCGGATCGAAGCGGTCCGACAGAAGTACGGCTCGACTGACTACCGGCGCGCGCACGGACTCTTACGTCACGTGCTCGTCGCATCCGTGAACGAAAGTTACGAGAGCGAACTCGCCACGCTGAGCATGCCGGTCGACTTCGTGTGGGGCGAACACGACACCGATGTCCCACTCGACGTGGCGGAACGGGCCGCGCTCCTCCTACGCGGCGATCACAACTTGCGTGTCGTGCCGGGCGTGGGTCATCTGCTACCGCTCGAAGCACCCGACGAACTGGTCGACGCCGTTGAGAGATTGCTGGCGAGGTGAAGACGGTCAGCGCGGCACTACTCGCGGTACTCCTGGTTCTCGCTTACGGCGCGCAGATGTCGCGCTGGCTGCGCGTGCTGCAACGTGAGCACTACGACCCGAGCGCCCTTCTTCGCTTTCTGGCGCGTTGGTCCTCACCACCGTTGCCCGGCGCCAAGGCCCACCAGCGGGCGCACC
Organism: Acidimicrobiaceae bacterium; assembly: GCA_003141815.1. Taxonomy (GTDB): domain Bacteria; phylum Actinomycetota; class Acidimicrobiia; order Acidimicrobiales; family RAAP-2; genus RAAP-2. The sequence continues at coordinate 1,628 of PLNQ01000045.1, forward strand.
CTCGACGCCCGTTCACGCTTACGCACGCGCTCCTCGTCGTCATGGCGGTCGCGATCGTCGCTCGCGCCTACGACGTGCTCGCGGTCGCCACCGGGCTGTACGGACTGTTCTGTCCCTACGGTCTCGCGCTTCGGGGAAAGACGAGCCCCCTCGCGTGGACCAGACGCCTGCGCGCGACGGCACTGTTGGCCGGTGGGTTCTCCGTGGTCGTCGCGGTGCTCGGGGCCTTCAGCGCGCAGCCGTTGCTCGGCGCGGTCGTCATGGTCCTCGCCGTACCGCCGGTGCTCGATCTGACGACGCGGGTGTTGCGCCCCCTAGAGGATCGAAAGGCGCAGAAATTCGTTGACCAGGCGGTCCAGCGGCTCGAGTACGTGCACCCGACAGTGGTCGCAATCACCGGGTCGTTCGGCAAAACCTCGACGAAGAACTATTTGAGCGCGCTGCTGGGCTCGGACCAGGCGGTCGTGGCGTCGCCGCGTAGTTACAACAATCGTGCGGGCCTTTCGAGGGCGATCAACGAGAACTTGGCCGAAGGAACGCGAATCTTCATCGCCGAGATGGGGACCTACGGGCCCGGCGAGATACGAGCGTTGACGTCGTGGTGTCCGCCAGAGATCGCGGTCGTCACGGCCATTGGTCCCGTGCACCTCGAGCGTATGAAGACGTTGGACGTCGTGGAAGAGGCCAAGCGCGAGATCACCGAGCACGCGTCGACCGTGGTGCTCAACGTCGACGACGCGCGCTTGACGACGTGGGTCGAGCCCCTTCGCGCTCAGGGCAAGCGCGTCGTGACGACGGGTTCGTCGAGTGAGGGCGTGGACGCGCGCGTTCTCGTCGAGGCGGGTCGATGGACGTTCATCATCGAAGGCGTCAACGTCGGCTCGCTCGACGTCGTCGTGGGCGTACAGCCGACGAACTTGGCCTGCGCACTGGGCGCCGCGCTCGCGTTGGGTGTCGAGGCGAAGAGTCTGCTCGAGCGAGCGCGCGGCGTCACGCCGGTCGCGAATCGGTTGAATGTCGTGACTGCCCCTTCGGGAGTCCTCGTGATTGACGACACGTTCAACGCCAATCCAGCCAGCGCGCAAGCCGCGCTGTCGCTACTTTCGTCGTTGGAACTCTCGGGCCGGCGCGTGGTGGTGACGCCCGGACTCGTCGAGCTCGGCGCGGAGCAGAACAGCGAGAACCTGCGCCTCGCCCAACGCGTCGCCGCGCTGCCGGCCGAACTCGTGGCCGTGGGGCGAACGAACATCGTGGCGCTCGTGGCGGGCTACGAGAAAGAGCCCAAACGCTTTGATCACCGTGACGAGGCCGTCGCCTGGGTCCGTTCGACGCTGATACCCGGTGACGGGGTGTTGTACCTGAACGACCTGCCCGACCACTACCCTTGAGGTCCTGATGACGTCGTGGCGAGGTGTTCGGTGACCAGTGGTGTGCTCTTTGGGGGTCCCTCTCCCGAACACGATATTTCTATCCTGACGGGCCTACAGGCGCTGCGCGAACTCGATCGCGCCAATAAGGGTACGCAGGGCATCTACTGGACGAAGACGGGCTCGTACTACTCGGTTGCCAACGACGTCGAAGCCGAAGCCTTTCTCGACGGCGTGCCCAAGGGATCGAGCGAGCTGTCGTTGCGACTCGGTGACGGCGGTGGGTTCTACACCAGTGGCGGGCGCATGGCGCGCGAACGCCGACTCGACCTCGACGCGATCGTGCTCGCGACCCACGGCGGGCCCGGTGAGGACGGCACTCTCCAGGGCGCACTCGATCTTGCCGGTCTGAACTACACCGGACCGACGGTGGCCGGCGCCGCGCTCGGCATGGACAAGTGGTCCTTCGGCTCGCTCATGGCCCAGGCTGGACTGCCGACCTTGCCCCGAGCGCTGCTCGCGAGTGACACGACGTCGCTGCCCTTCGACGGCCCGTACATCTTGAAGCCTCGCTTCGGCGGCTCGTCCATCGGGATCGACGTCGTGGCCGATCTCGAGACCGCGCGAGCGCGAATAACAGCCAACCCCCATCTCGTGAACGGCTGCGTGGTCGAGCCGTACCGCGAAGACCTCACGGACCTGCAGATCGCGTTGCGGACCTATCCCTCGCTCAGTCTCTCGGCGATCGAGCGTCCACTGCGCCGTTCGGTCGGTGCCGAGATTCTCAACTACCGCGACAAGTACGTCGGCGGTGAGGGAATGGTCTCAGCGCCACGAGAGCTGCCCGCCCAACTGACGAGCGAGCAGGGTGAGGAGATGGTGCATTACGCGCGTCGCATCGCGGAACTCTGTCTCGTACGGGGCGTCGCGCGCCTCGACTTCTTGGCCAGCGACAGCGAGCTCTACGTGAACGAGATCAACA
>PLNQ01000180.1 GCA_003141815.1 Acidimicrobiaceae bacterium
CTCCCCGCGCCTGTCGAGCAAGCGCGCACCGAGGGCCTGCAACATCCCGGCCCCGCCGTCGTTGGTCGCCGAACTTCCGAGTCCCACAATAAAGTGGCTAGCGCCACGATTGAGCGCGTCAACGATGAGCTCACCGACGCCGAAGGTGCTCGTCGCGCGAGGATCGCGGTCGGCCTCGGCGACGAGGTCGAACCCCGCCGCGGCCGCGATCTCGATGATCGCAAGTTCTTCTTCCCGCACCAACCCGTACCGAGCCTGCACGGGGCGGCCGAGGCCGTCATGCACTTCCGCCACGACGTGCTCACCGCCCGTCGCTTCGACGAGCGCATCCACGGTTCCCTCTCCGCCGTCCGCCATCGGGACCGCGATGCACTCCGCGTCCGCGAAGACGGCGCGAACACCCCGTTTCATGGCGGCCACAGCGACCGTTGCGCTCATCGACTCTTTAAAGGAATCGGGCGCCAGGACGAATCTCATGGGATGCGCTTTCATGCGGGAGGATCCAATTCTGCGGGCGTAGCGGGGACACTCACGTCCCAACACCGGCGCGGTCCCCTGTGGTCAATGCGGCTAGAAGTTTTCTTCACTACGGCAGGTCAGTGCCGAAACGGCCTCCGTCACCCGACGGTCCATTCCGGCACTGACCAACGCATGGGAACTGCTACTACCTACTTGAGTTTCTCGACACTATTCGAGCCGAGTTGTTGGGTGACCAACTGCGAAATCGTAGAGATCGCAGACGACACTGTCATGGATGACGGATTCTGGGCGAAGTCCCCCGTCGCAGTGTTCAGCGCTCGTGCGTACACAGGGAAGTTCGTGTCGTTAGGCAGCGGAATGCCGTGTGCCGCGTACTGGCTGAACTGCAAATTGTATAACGACGAATTCGTGAACCCTGGCAAGTTGCCAACACTCGTGTCTGGTGGAACGAATCCAGACCAAACTGCGGTGTTGAGCTGGTTTGTCGGCGACTGACCAAGTGTGATGAACTTCCAAGCCGCAGCCTTGTTCGGGCAAGAATTGCTTATCGCCCAAGCCCAGCCACCGAGGGTAGTCGTGATGCCAGGAGCCTGACCGTTCTGCGTCGGAATCGGTGCAACGCCCACTTCCTTGGCCGCCTGAGGCCAGGCGGCAGGACTACCAGGCACAAAGGCACTTGTGTACCAGTTTGAGCCAAGCGCAATGGCAAGCTTTTCTTTCGAAAAGAGTAACGGTGGATTGCCGACTGCGTTAGACGGGAAGAGCTCTGAGGTTGGCGCACCAAGCCCATCCTTGTAGACCGTCTGGTAGAACTTGAGTGCCGAGCGCAGTCCAGGGCTGTCAACTACCCACTTGCCCGTTTTGGTATCGAACATGGTGGGGTTGGTTGAGCCGTAGATGAGGTTCCCAATGCCCTGCAAGACGTTCGTTGGACCTGCACCGACGCCAGCACCAATCCACAATGCAGAGGANNGTTGGAAGTGCCTTGTGAACCTTCTTGGCAACCGTAATGATGTCCTGCCAGGTCTTCGGCACCCACGGGACCTTGACCCCCGCCTTCACGAGCATTGCCTTGTTATAGACGATTCCCGAGTCGTTGTTGCCAACGTTGACCGCGTAGACGTTGCCCTTGATTGTGCTCATCTGCTGCACACCAGCCGGCATGCCCTTCCAGAATGCCGGAGCCGACGCGCCCGAGACGTAACTGTTCAACGGGGCCAAGTAGCCCGAACCAGCGAACTGACCGACGTACGTCGTCGGAAGCTGGATGACGCATGGGGTCTGCGCCGGGCTGCGGAAGAGGATCGCCGCCTTATTCATCTCATCGACGTCGGTCCCACCTGTACCGATCAATGTGAGTCGTGTCGACGGATTAGCCGTCTTCCACTGCTTGGCGATAGAGCTCCACCACTTCGCAGCTAGCGCGTCGCTGTTGAACACATAGTTGCTCGTGTAAAGCACCGAGATGCCACCACTTGAACTTGACGCATCGGCTGCACTTCCCCCTACGACGACGACTGCAGCCAACGTCAGGGCGCCAGCAGCGAGCGTCACCCTTATCTTCTTAAATAGCATATTTTCTCCTACTCGACGGAATAAAACAGGAACACTCACTTCTGGTTTTCTTGTACTTCGCTGAATTTTCTTCCCCCCATTTCGATTCAATTCAGGTGATTCGTACTTTCTTTGTCGAACAGCTTCACTTGCGCCATGTCAAACTCCAGTTGTATGACATCGCCCGACGAGAGACCCGTGCGGGCTGGGAACTTGCAGGTGATGACTTGATCCATGACACGAGCCACCACGTTGGTCTCCGATCCCAATGGCTCAACGAGTTCCACGGTCGCCGAGACCAAGGGGAGTTCCCCCGCAGTTCCTGGAGCCAACCGGATGTCCTCGGGACGAAAGCCAACGGTGACGTCCTCCACCACGAACTGCGACAGCTTCGCGCCAAGAGATCCATTGAGACGTTGCGTGCAGGAAAGGAAGCTGAGATCTACACCCGCGTCCTCTCGCCGCAGCGTGCCGGGAAAGAAGTTGATCTTGGGCGTGCCCACGAACGACGCGGCAAAGATATTCGTCGGCTGTTCATAGAGTGTTTCGGGCTTGGCAATCTGCTGAAGTCGGCCGCCCTGCATGAGTGCCACACGATCCGCCATGGTCATGGCCTCAACTTGATCGTGCGTCACGTAAATCGTCGTCACCGGATACTGCGCGTGAATGCGCTTCAGCTCGACTCGCATCTGAGCTCGAAGTGCGGCGTCGAGGTTGGACAACGGTTCGTCCAGGAGAAATACCTGAGGCCGCCGCAGCAGTGCGCGACCGAGTGCTACTCGCTGTCGTTCTCCACCCGAGAGCTCGCCCGGCTTGCGACCGAGCAGCTGGGAGATACCGAGCATCCCCGCAATCTCCTCTACTTCCTTCTTGATTGTGGTCCGCGGCGTTCGACGAATCTTCATACCAAAGGCGAGATTCTTCTGGATGGTCATGTGCGGAAACAACGCGTAGTTCTGAAACACCATGGCGAGGTCGCGGTCCTTGGGAGGAACCTGATTCACCACCTTGCCACCGATGCGAATGGTCCCCTTGGTCGGGGTCTCGAAACCGGCAAGCATCCGAAGGGTCGTCGTCTTGCCGCAGCCCGATGGTCCGACCACGACGACGAACTCACCGTCTTCCACCTCGAGATCCAGGTCGTAGACGGCCGCCTTCTCGCCTTTGAAGTACTTCGATACTCCGTCAATAACAATGCCTGCCATATTCGCTCCCTACGCGCTGACTCGTGTGCGCACCATGGCACTCTTTAACTGCACGATCATTTTCAACCTTTCACACCGCCGGCAAATGCGAATCCGCCATTCAGCCACCGAGAACAGATGAGGTAGAGCACCACCACCGGAGCCGAGAAGAGAATGCTGTACGCAGCAAGTGGCCCAAAGTGAACAGTCCCGTTGGCGCTCATGAATTGATAGATGCCGAGGGCCCCGGGCTGATTGGAGGGGTTGGCGTCGAGGACCAGCGGGATTAAGAAGGCCCCCCACGAGTTGATGAACGTGAGGATCGACGCGACGAGGATTCCGGGCATGGCCAGTGGAACCACGATCCTCCAGAGGATGCGTAGCTCGCTCGCCCCCTCGATCGCCGCGGCTTCTTCGAGCTCCCTCGGTACCTGATCGATGAAGTTCTTCAAGAGCCAGATTGCAAAGGGTACCGAGGTCGCGGCGAGCACGAGCGAGGTATAGAAGGGCGAGTTCACCCACCCAAGGTGCACGAAAATCTCGAAGATGGGTATCAGCAGGAGGGTCACCGGCAAACCGGTGAGAAACAGGATCACGAGCAACAGGCTCGCCTTGAACGGCACCCGACGACGTGAGAGAGCGAATGCCGCGAGCGTCGACACCGCCGTCGCGACGATCGTCGAGACGATAGCCAGATACAGGCTGTTCTTGATGGCGCCACCGGCGCCCGCGGCGAGAGCCGCACGGTAGTTCGTGAGGGACCACGCGGGACCCGTCAACGCCGCCGACGCGTGTGGATTAAGCGACGCGTCAACCAGCCAGATCAACGGCAAGAGGAACGCCGCGCCGAGGACTGCCAGCAGAAAGTTCACGCTGATCCCTGGAAGGATTCCCGGCTTGAGGCGGCGACCCGTCCGTTCAACGTCGGACTCGTGCGAGTCGGCCGCTGCGGGCGCGTCTTCCAGCTGTTCAGTCGTCACCTTGCCCTCCCCCATAGCCGGAGATGTCACGCGCGTATTGTCGAGTGGAAACCATCTAGCGGACCTTTCTCAGTTCAGGCCGCAGCTGGCGGACATAGACGATCGAGAGCAGCGCGCCGATGACGATGAGTGCCAGCGCGATCGCAGTGCCGTATCCCAAATCGTTGAACTGAAACGCCTGGATGTACATGTAGACGGGCAATATTGCCGTCTCGTTGCCCGGACCGCCTTGGGTCATGGCATAGATGAGCGTGAAGTCAGAGATGGTGCCGATTGTGATCAGCAGCATGTTCGTCATGATCGTCGGCCGCATGATCGGTATGGTCACGCGGAAAAGGCGCTTCCAGTAGGAGGCCCCTTCGAGTTGCGCCGCTTCGTCGACTTCAGCGGGCACATTGCGCAAGCCCGCGCTAAGGATGAGCATCGAGAATGCCGTGCCGCGCCACGCGTTCGCCACACAGACGATCAGCAGCGGGACGGTGGAGAGCAAGTCATTGCCCGGGTGACCAATGAGCTGGCTAAGCGTACCTCCCGCCTGTCCAAACGAATACCAGATAAACGCTACAGCGATCTCCGGCAACACCCACGCGAGTATGACAATGGACCCGACCGAGGCTCGCAGCGAGAAATGGGCGCGTTGGCCGAGCAGAGCGAGGGCGAATCCCAGAACGGTCTGGGCGATGATGCCCGATCCGATGACGAAGATGAGCGTCAGCTTCACCGACGACCAGAACACCGAATCGTGAATCAGCTGACGGAGGTTTGCGAGGCCTGTGAAAGAAAAATGCTGCGCGTGAGGACCGAGCAGCTGCATGTTCGTGAAGCCGATGTACAGCGCGTAAGCCGTCGGTATGACGAACAGCGCCATGACGAGTATGCCGGCCGGCGACAGCCACAGAAAGGTCGACGCCTTGACCTTCTCAAGATCGTCTCGATCCTTTGGGATCTCCATTTGATCGTCTGGCGCCTCGTGCACGGTGGTCATTGACCCTCCCGTCGTCTGAGCAAATATGGCCACGTTGAGCTCGCGCCCACTCTTGGCATTTGACTGGCGTTACCATCGAAATCGGCGCCCGTGAGATCAGACTCGCGCGGGGAAAGACCGCTGTCGTGCCGAACGTCCCCTGTCAATCTTTGATCGTCAGTATACCCAAGCCCCACGACGCCCCCCTGTGCTGCCATCGCCGACCTCTGAGAATTCCAGCAGCGTAACCGATGAACATTTGTTCACTTCATGAACAGTTACGACGACTATACGTGAGTGTCAACCGCGTGTCAACTAGCACTTCGTAATTTTTTTCTGGGGTCTTTACCCACGCCCATCGGCCACTTCGACACGGCACACTTCGAAGTCCTCGAGAGTTCGGTGCAAGTACTTGCGTCGTATTCCACATTTCGTCGCGGGCCGCCGGCGCCTAGATCGGCAGTGTCCTTCAAGTCGAGTCAGTCTTGCGACGGCCGGGCCGCGAGCTCAAGTCCAAAGGCGATGCATCCCTCTGCGCAGCGTGGACATGACGCACTCGCACTCATGTGGTTGAGTTGGTCGGCCACTAATTCGCTCGTAATCTCGACGTCCTGGTCTTGCGCATCGATCACCGGATCGCACCGAGATCGTTCGACCCAGGTGAGCGAGTCGTATAAATCAACGTCAGATACTTTCGACCGATCTGTCGACATGTATCGCGCATCAATGACAGTGAAGAGCGCAGGCATTTCATCGCGTTGCGATGTTCGCTCTTTCATACTGACCTACTGTCGTCGTTGATTCGCACAGATTCGCGAATGGTGGTGCTATAGCATGTCGCGTATGACTTCGACCTACGCAGATCAGTTACTATCACTCGGTTCCGCGACACTCGGCGAAAGTGGCGCCGCGCCGTTGAATCCTCGAATCCGTCCGGTGTGGCACGGGGCGACAGTCGCCGCACCGGCCTTCACAGTCGCGTGTGCTCCCGGGGACAATCTGGCGATTCACGCGGGCGTCGCGCGAGCGCCGCGCGGACATGCTCTTGTCGTCGCCATCGACGACGCCACTGAGCGCGGGTACTGGGGTGAAGTGCTCACGACGGCGGCCGAGGCCGCAGGGATCGCCGCGCTCGTGATCGACGGCACGGTGCGCGACGTCGCCGCACTCGAGCGTCACCAATTTCCGGTGTTCGCTAGGGGAATTGCACTTCGTGGGGCGTCGAAGGGGGGACCCGGATCCACCGGAGTTCCCATCGTGATCGGCGACCAGACCGTCAACACTGGCGACTGGATCGTGGCGGATTCCGATGGGATCGTGGTCATCGCCGCTGACTCACTCGACTCCACTCTGGCGTCCGGTTTGGAGCGTGCCGCCAAGGAGGAGGGCTTCTTCGGGGAGCTTCGTGCGGGTCAGACGACGGTCGAACTGCTTTCGCTCGACGTCAGTTCAATCGCGACTTCCTAACACGCCGGTAGGTAGATCAGCGCTGCGTTTACGCGTGAATAGGGTTTTTCGGCGTCCTTCCTTCGAGCACCCTGCACACATCTTCACAGGCGAGCAGCGCCATCTTCGAGCGCGTGCCCCACGTCGCGCTCCCGATATGGGGAAGCAATACCAGATTGGGTGTGGCGAGGAGTCGCGCGGCAACGTGGGGCTCACCCACGTACACGTCCAGTCCAGCGCTCGCGAGTTCACCGCTCTCCAGCGCACCGGCGAGCGCATCTTCATCGACGACGCCACCGCGAGCGGTATTGACCACGACCCCACCCCTTCGCATCAATCGAAGACGCCTCGCGTCGATCATTCCCAGTGTCTCTGGCGTCAGGGGCACGTGCACACTGATGACATCGGACTCGGTCATGAGCTCATCGAGGTCCGCCACGTAGCCGGATTGACCGCTGTCGTGTCGAGTGTGGTGTAAAACCCGCATGGAAAATCCATTCGCCCGGCGCTCCACGGCGCGAGCGATACGCCCGTAGCCGACCAGTCCGAGCGTCGAACCCTCGAGATCGCTGCCAAGAAGGTTCGTGAGCCCCCAGCCCGTCCACGCTCCTGATCGAAGTGCGTATTCGGCGGCACTCGCCCGTCGTGTACAGGCGAGAATGAGGAACATGGCAACGTCCGCCGTCGCCGCGTCGAGTACGCCCGGGGTGTTGCAGACAGAGATTCCGAGTTCAGCCGCGCGCCTCACGTCGATGTTGTCGTAGCCAACGGCGATGTTTCCTACCACCCGCAAGGATCCGCGAGCGCCTGACTCAAGGACGGCGGCGTCAATCGGGTCGGTAAGCACCGAGACTATCGCGTCGATTTCTCGCGCTGCTTCGACCAATTCGTCGTGATCCAACAAGCCCTTACCGAGCACGATGTCGTGTCCGGCTCGTTTCAGTGGATCGAACCATTGCTCTGGCATCTGCGCGGTCACGAGCACCTTCAACGGCATTGACTGCAGCTCTCGCCCACTCGTCTACGACGCGCAGGACGCCTCAGCTCGGCGCGCGCATCCAGAGGCATCAGTTCGTGTAGTTGATCTTGCCGGCGTCCGGAAGGGCGATCGCGAAGCAGAAGCAACGGATCGGGGCATATGCGTTCGAGGCAATGAGGCTGTGTACAACGTTCGGCGGAATGTAGACGAGATCGCCTTGGGCGATCTCACGTTCCTCGTCGCCGACGATCATCCGGCCATGCCCGTAGAGCACGTAGTAGTACTCGTGCGTCGGATGCGTGTGGGGATCTACCTGGCCGCCTCCAACGATCTCAAACTCATTGATGAGTTCCAGTGAACCGCCCTGCGTGGCCTCGCGCAACGAGCCCGGCTCTGCCAAGTACCACACCGGCGTCGTCCCGCTGTGCTCTACGATCGGCTTCACAGTACCGATGTTTCGAATATCCATGTTCTATCTCCTGTCTCGGTTATCTTTCATTTATTGATGCGTCACTCATTGGGCAGTACGGACGGCAAAGCAGCAGAATTTTCCGAGCGTGTTCACCGATGAAAATCATCATCGACCCCTATTCGAACTGCGGGAGGTAACGCCGATTTACTTCGAGCATCTCCTCGGTCAGCGCATCAATCGCGTTCGGCTCGAGCGTCGCGCTCAAGAGCGGATCGACCATCATTGCCTGACGTAACAGTGTCCTGTCTCCACTCAGCGCCGCATCTGCCGTGAGCTCTTCGACGAGTGCGTGATAGCCGAGCATGGCCGCGAGTCCCGTCGGTATGTTGCCTATGCCGAGTGGATGAACACCTTCGGCGTTCACGACGGCGGGCACCTCGACGGCCGCTTGAGGAGGGAGATTCGAAATGAGACCCTCGTTCATGACGTTGACAATGAATCGCTCGTTGCGATCATCGACCACTGACTCGATGACTTCGGCCACGACGATGCCCTTGTCTTCGGGGCCGTGGGGAAGATCCGCGAGTCGGTGTGGGCCCGAATCCGATGCCCACTTCTCGGCGACCTGTTCCCACTGGCGCACGCGCTCCAGCTGGAGGTCCATGTCGTAGATCCGCCTCCCGTAGCGCATTGCGAGGCCCTGAGCCCGCCCCGCGTACGGCTCTTCCAGTCGCTGGAGTTGAGGAAAGAACTCAACCCAGTGTGTCCAGCAGTAGGGAATGACACCGAAGGTGTCGATCGCCCACCGAGTCACCTCGTCATTGGTGCGCTCACGGACAATCGGCATCGCGTCTCGTCCATCTTTGAGCTTCAACGAAAAGATCCCCGTGCAGTGATTAATCCCACCGACGTAGCTGGGCCTGATGATCTCTTCTGCCGGTACCCCGACGAGATCCTCGAGCCAATCCGCTCGGTATGGATAGGGCGAGCACGAGCACAGCGAGAGCGAACGGACCGAGGACGACTTCGCCATCGCGATGACGTTGGCGCTCGCGGGGTTCGTGTAGTTCAAGACCAGCGCGTTGGGCGAGAGTTCCTCGAGATCGCGCGCGACCGCAGCGACAATGGGGGTGTTGCGCAACGATCGGAAGATTCCTCCCGGTCCGATGGAGTCGGCGATGTGCATGAACACGCCATGCTTGGCGGGAATTTCGATGTCCGTCCCCCAGGCGGCCATTCCGCCGACCGAGACCGCCACGATGACGAAGTCGGCCCCACGAAGGGCCGTCGACCGCTCCGTCGTCGCCGTGACCGAGAGCTTGCGCCCCTCCGCCGCGACGAGATCCATGGCGAGCTTCTCCATGACGCCGACGCGCTGAGCGTCGACGTCCATCAGACGAAGCTCCGCTCCCTCAAAACAGGGAATCTCGAGAAGCCGCCGCACCAAGCCGGGGACGAACATGCTGCTGCCGCCACCGATCACCGCAATTTTGACAGTCATCTCACTACCCTTTCACGACGCCACCGTGTGTGGCGTCCGCACGTCGACTGTACGAAGAAACCCACGCTTCGTTCAGACACGACTTAGTCGCTTCTCCCACACTTCGCGAATGTCCGCGTTGCGNNCGCGTTGCGCACCGCAATGGAACTCCAGTCGGCGTCCGGCTCATAGAGTCCCGCGATCGCTCGCAGAACGATCTCCCACTGGACGTCGAGAACCTCAAACGCTGCACCGGCCAGGTGTGGCGTCAGCGTCAGGTGAGGAGCACGCAAGAGAGGATCCGATTTCGACAGCGGTTCATCGGGAAAGACGTCGAGCGCCGCCCCACCGAGTCGGCCGGACGTCAACGCTTCACGCAGCGCGTCGTAGTCGAGAACCGTCGCGCGGGCCGTGTTGATGAGGTAGCTCCCCTGCTTCATCTGCTCGATCTCAGAGCGTCCGATGAGTTGCGTGGCACTTCGAGCGTGGATCGTCACGATGTCTGCGCGTGAAAGCGCCTCGGCCAGAGACGACGGAACGAAGCCCGACTCTTCGATCGACTCTTTCGACACCGCCGGGTCAACGACCCAAATTTCACCGACGAGCCCATCGAAACGCCGCGCGACGGCCCGGCCGACGGCACCGAAGCCCACCACCGCGACCACCAACTTCGACAACTGGTGACCCTTGTAGAGCACGTACGGAATTGGCGCCGCAGGATCGTCGGGCCGCCAAATAACGTCACCCTTGGCTCGTTGTATACCGGCGACTCGCTTCGCACTGGTCATTTCGCCCGAGAGGATGGCGTGATGCGCCACCGCAATGTTGCGCAGCATCGCGAGACAGAGTCCGAGCGTAAAGTCCGCGACCGCCTCCGCGTTGCGTCCCGGCGTATGGACCACGACGACCTCACGAGCGCTCGCTGCCTCGACGTCGATGTTAACGGGCTCAGATCGCAGGCAGCCAACCACCTCGAGGTTTTCCAGGAGTGAGAGGATCGCTTCGCCAATTGGTTCTGTTTCAACGAAGATCGCCTTGACCAGCGCACGCTCGTTGCGAGGCATGGTCTCGAGTGCCTCTCGAATGCTCGAGACTTGGCGCAGCTCCCACGCTCGCTCTCGTTCCAGAGCGGACTTCGTGTGAGCGGGCAGATTAGTGCTAGCGAGCGCAAGCATCGGCGATTACGTCCTCCTCGTTAGATCTGCGACTGGCAAGGGTGTAGAGATTCAGGTAGATCTCATACTCTTCTTCACGTCCACTCGACGCGGACGGCGAGGGTATATATGCCTCTTCGGCAGTCTGAGGCGCGTCGCGCACCAGGTCTTCTCCGACCACCAGCGCTGCGCCGGCAAGTCCCGCCACCTCGTCGAGCGGACGAACTCGTACTTCAGTACCAGTCGCGTTTGCCAAGGTCTGGCACCAGCGTGTACTCGTGCTCATCCCACCGGTCACACGAATGTAAGGCGGGAGCAATGGCAGTCGAGACACGAGCGTTGAAAGAACCGACCGCACCGCGTAACCGCTTCCCTGGATCGCAGCGTCAAAAACCTCTGCACCGCTGTGGTGCGGACGGAGTCCAAAAACTGTTGGGCGAGCGACGGCCGCCCACCCTTCTGGACCAAAGAATGGGTTTCCACTGATAACGGTAAGTGGCGCGTCAGGTGTGCGGTCGAGCACAAAGCCGCGGCGCAAGAGAACTTCCTCGAGCGACAGACCGGCCATTTCCGCGAGGTCGANNGTTCTGCCGACGATCCCCCCCGTCGCACCGGCGTTGCTCTCGAGGGCCCATCTCCCCGCCAGTGCATGTTCACTTAACAGAAGTGGAAAACGCTCCTCGACGGGCGGAATGTAGTCCAGCGTCATTTGGACGGGCGCAGTCGTGCCGGCGACGAGGACGGGGATATCGGAGTTCCACGCTCCCGCAGAGATAACCGATAGGTGGGTGTCACCTCCTCCAACGTGGACGGGTAGTCCCACGGGCAGGCCGGTCTGTGCAGCGACGTCGGCGACGAGCCCACCGATCTGAGTCCCGGCCTTGTGCAGTTGGGGAAAGCGGCTCGTGGGGAGTCCAATNNCATTGGGGAGTCCAAGGCCGTCGAGCATGTCCGTTGCCCATCGTCCTTCCGCCACGTCCAGCATCTGGCTCATCGCGGCTGATGACGGCTCACTCACCAGGACACCAGAGAGCCGGTAGACAAACCAGTCGTGAAGTTGCAACACCGTTGCCGTTGAGTGCCACACGTCAGGGTGCGTCCGGCGAAGCCAGAGCAGCTTGGCCAGTCCGAACTCTGGTGCGCCGAAATGTCCTGTGGTCTCGTAGAGACGGGTCGCACCGACCGTCGCCACCACATCAGCGACATCGGGTAGTGCCCTCCGATCTTTATTGAGCAGACTCGGGCCGACGGGTTCTCCCCGTCGGTCGATCAGCACGAACGGAATACGAATCGCGCTCACGGTCACGCCGAGGTAACTCGAGCTGGGCACTTCGAGCTTCTGTACCAATCCCGCGAGTGCGCCTACCGCGGCGCCCCACCATTCGACGGGATCGAAGGAACCCGGATCCGCGCCCGCACGGAGCTCGGGATATGAAACGGAGACCTGACCGATCGCCCGTTGACCCACGACGTCAAACGCGTACGCTTTCGCCGCACTGCCGCCAATATCGACAGTGACGACGAGACTTGCCTCGCTCATCGTCGGCTCTTCGCAGACAACGCCAGTCGTCGCGCCGACGGCCGTCGCATCACGCGGGCTTCTTCTCGTATTTTGCGAACACTTCAGCCATCTGTTCGTCACTAAGGATGTTCGGCTTGCCGATCGTGAGAGATCGGATGTAGAGACCGGCCAGCGTTTCAACCGCTTGCGCGGCGTCCGCCGCCTCCTTCAGCGTCGAGCCCACCGCGACGAGTCCGTGATTCGCAATCAGGACCGCCTTCGACGGCGCCACAAAGGCGTCTCGAACATTGCGAGCGAGTTCCTCCGTGCCGTAGGTTGCGTACGCCGCGACCTCAATCGTCGTGGTACGAAGCACGGCGATCATATAGTGGACCGCCGGAATGCTCATCCCCATCACTGCCAGGGTCGTCGCGTACGGGGAATGGGTATGGACGATCGCGGAAACATCAGGCCGTGTTTCATAGACGAGACAGTGCAGTGGCGTCTCCGACGAAGGAACGCGCGAGCCTTGACGCACCTTCCCGTCGAGACCGACGACAACAATATCTTCGTTCTTGATCCGGTCGTACTCCATTGACGAAGGGGTGATGTAGACGTCATCGTTGGGGAGCTTGATGCTGATATTGCCAGACGTCTGACTCAAGAGCCCGAACTCGAGTAGCTTTCGCCCACAGACCACGAGTTCGTTACGGGCCGAATCGCCGAGCGTCTCGGTCGCCGTCTGGGTTTCGGTGGTCATTGCGCCTTCTTGTGAGCGAGCAGCAGTTCGACGGTGCCCTCCGTGTAGAGCTCCGAGTCACTCGAGATGGGAAGATCCACGAAGCGGTCGACGTCGGTCGACAAGTACGCGGCCTGAGCTACTTCGAGCGTGCGGCGTCCATTGCGACCCGAGGCGGGGTAGACGTCTCGAACCCCCGAGATCGTATCGACGAGGTCGTCGAATATCTCTGGGGTGAACTGCGTACGGCCCGGGGGCACGTGGTAGGTAGTCGTCGATCCGGTGGCCGAGCCGACTCGCACGGAACGGACGGGACCGCCGAAGTAGCCCATGTTTTCGTCATACACGTAGGAGATGTAGCCAGTGGTCCCATTAATTTCAAATTTTGCCGTGCCCTCTCCCCACGTCATGTTGATGAGCGCGGTGCTGTCGTGGCCGGCCCTCATTTGACAGTAGGCGTGGTCGTCCGCACCGGTATCCATGAAGCGCATCGTCGCCGCCACGGACTCCATGGGCGCCGGCAGAAACAGCTCAGCCAAGTAAATTGCGTGAACACCAATGTCCATCATCACACCACCACCTGAAAGCGCGGGCTCAAACCGCCAGCCGGGCCTGAAACCTTCGGTCCCGAGCCACGGCCTCGACCCACCCGCACAGATCTCGACGGCCACCACCTCGCCAATAGCACCGTCGGCGATCAGCTTTTGAGCCAACCGGTGTTCGGCGTAGTAGAGGTAGTTGTGGTACATGAAGAGGCCAACGCCGGCAGCCTCGCACGCTTGAATCATCTCGTCTGCTTCGGCGAGCGTCAGTGCGAACGGCTTCTCGCACACAACGTGCTTCCCGGCGGCAGCGGCATCACGAACGATCTGCACTCGGGTACTCGGTGGCGAGGCCACGCTGACTATGTCAATGTCATCTCGCGCCAGCAGGTCGCGGTAGTCGACGTGACACGCGTCCGGCTTAAGACCCGCAATGCCCCCCACGAGACGGCTGCGATCCTGGGAGACGTCCGCGGTGGCGACAATTTCCACTTTGTCGCATCGCAAAATCGCCGGCACGTGATCGCGCTCAACAATCCACCCGCATCCAATTAGTCCAAAGCGCATCCCAGATCCCCTTCGCCTCTAGCACCCCATACGAGTAAGTGAACATTTGTTCAGCATGTGAGTCGTATGTTCCAAAGTATAGCTTCGCTTATATAAATGTCAATTGGCTTTGTCGATCGCGAGTGCATTGAGTGATGAATTCGAATGGAGACTCTCGCGAGCAGTCGGTCGACCTGACTCGACCTGACTGATTGATACCCGAGAATCGCTGAGTGTCGCATGCGAGCATCGTTCCAAAGTCGTAATCGCGTGTCCGCCGAATAGGCAGATTCCCTGCTCGTTCACGCGTGACGAGAAGGCGTTCAATATTGTCACTTGATGCTCCGTTGAATTATTTCAACCGAAATCACGAATACATTCGTTGAGAAAACTGATGATCTGCACGCCGCGACCGCCAATCAGGCTGGCGAGTTTTGCAGGACCCATTCAACGGCGCCGCGGAGGTGCTGCAAATAAGTGCCGTCCTCGTAGGCCGTAATGAAGTGGCCAAGGACCGTGTAGAAGGTTCGAAGCGGTCCTCTCTCGATGCACCAGGAGATCGGTAAGGTCGCCACGGCGCCGTCCTCTGCCGGCGTTCCGAATTCGACGCCAAGCAGAACGCGCGCATCCGGACTCAATTCCCGAAAGAGATAGAGCTCCTCTTTGAATCGCCACGGGTTCGGTAGATGTGCGGTCGCGAGATGGTCCGGATCAACAACCTGAATTGGCAGGTCGCCGGTGACGGGGTGGCCGTCAAATCGGGCCCCGATGAGATCTCCAAACGCGGGCCAGTCATACGCCGAATCGGTCGCCGCGTGAACGCCGACGAGACCGAGACGGCCGCTGGTGACGCGCTCTTCGATCACGAGACGCTGCTCCAGACTCCATGGAGTCTCGCCAATGGTGAAGAGAACGAGCACTCGAGCGCTCCTGAGCAGCTCGTCGGTCGCGTCACTCGCTCGAGTTACTTCCAGAAACGCAAGCCCGCAAAGACGGCCGATCTCTTCGAACGCTCGAGCGGCGGAGCCAAGCGACTGGTGCACTCCGGCGACCGTTTGATGACCGCTCGGACTCCGATAAGGGGAGACGTCAGAGACGTACAGTAACAATCCGCTCATCTGAGCGACCCCCTCTCAACTTGGTATCAACGCGACGACGGCGATTTCAACGAGGATATTTTTCAACGCGGTTCCCACGGCAGCCCTTGCGGGATACGGCTCTTTGAGAAACGTTCGATACGTAGCATCGAACGCCGCCCAGTCTCGGTTGAGTTCGGCGAGATAGACCGCGCTGTTGACGATGTCGCTGAAATCGCACCCCGCCGCGAGCAGAGTGGCGCGGATGTTCTCCATCGTCTGCACGGTTTGCTCTTCCACGGTGTCGCCGATGATGACGCGGGTGACTGGATCGTAGGGGCCAACACCGGCTACGAACAGAAATCCGTTCGCCACGATGCCCTGGGAATAAGCACCTGACGGCTTGGGACTGCCTTCAACTGAAACCGCTTGGGGCTTCATTCATCCTCCTTAAATATCATGCGTTCTATCTTCATTGTGAAACCCGCTCAGCACTGAGTGCGCTACGTCGTGCGGTCGGTCGTGACGCGTTTTGTTTAACGTCCCGATGCCCAGAGCATGCCACGCTCAACGATTGTTCGAGCCTCGGGAACATCAAAGTCGGACGCTTGGTGGCCCCACGAGGTGTAAAAGACGCGACCCTTGTCCCAGGTACGACGCCAGACCGCCGGGATCACGACATGCTCGATCCACGGAGCCTCCTCTGGACGTTCGAAGGTCGTCGTGGCGAGTACTTCCACCACGGGATCAACCGCCAGGTAGTACTGCTCGGAGACGATGTCGAAGGAACCGATTCCCTTGACGATCGACACGTCGGCCGCGTCTGGAGCGATGTCGATGGTGTAGCGCGCGTAGCTACCGTTCGGGTGGGCCAGCCATTGACCGCCTGTCATGAATTGGTAAGCGGGAAGATGGCGGAACGCATCGCACAACCCACCGTGCCAGCCCACGAGGCCCGCACCGTCTCGCACCGCCTGCGAGAGTCCCTTGAACTGCTCAATGGTGAGGTCCCCCGTCGTCCAGTTCTGCACGATGAGTCGCACCGAGGACATCGTGTCGGGATCTGCGTACACGGCGAGGGAGTTAACTACCTCCACGTCGAAGCCCGCTTCTTCAAGGAATGGAATGAACTTCTCGACTGCCTTTTGTGGTTCGTGACCTTCGTAGCCACCCCACAACACCAATGCTTTGTCACCGGACATCGATCATTCTCCTTTGTTCATCGAATCGAACGTGGAGGCGAACCTCCGCTCACACCACAACAACGTCTCACGGGTTACGCGAACACGAAACTCGCTCACTGCACGCGGCCGAACACCGATCGCCGTGCTATTTCGCGACGTGAATCGCTTGCACTTCAGTGAAGCTGAGCAGCCCCCAGGGGCCGCCTTCGACACCGATCCCGCTCCACTTCACTCCGCCGAACGGCTGACCCGGCACCGCAGACTGGTGCGTGTTCACCCAGACGGTTCCCGAGTCCACCCGCGGCGCCAGCGCCGAACCGCGCTCTGCGTCACTCGTCCAAATTGACGCACCGAGTCCAAAGTGCGTGGCGTTCGCTCGCTTCAGCACCTCTTCGATCCCGTCATAGCGAATCACGGGCAGCACGGGTCCGAACTGTTCTTCGTCGACTATGCGAAGCCCGTCGTCCACGTCGGTCAAGATGGTCGGCTCAAAGAAGTAACCCGGTCCATCGATGGCGTGCCCTCCAGCTGCCACGCGCGCACCGCGGCTCGCCGCGTCACCGACCAGTTCGCTCACACGATCGAACTGCATTTGGTTGCACAGTGGTCCAATCTCGGATGCCTCGAGACGGCCATCTCCCACCTTGGCGGCTTTCGCCCGTGACACGAGTGCCTCGACCAGTTCGTCGTGCAATGCATCCGGTACGTAGACCCGCTTGATCGCGACACAGACCTGACCGCAGTTCGCAAACGCGTTGGCAAAGAGAGCGTCGGCGATGTCATCGACCACCGCGTCATCGAGGATGATCGCAGGATCGTTTCCTCCAAGCTCAAGGATTACTCGCTTGAGGTCCGGAGCGGAGGAGGCGGCGATTCGCTTACCCGTCGCGACGGAACCCGTGAAGCTCACCATGCGCGGCACGGGGTGCTCGGTCATCCACGACCCGACTTCGTTACTTCCGCTGAGGACGCTCAGCACTCCGGCGGGCAGCACCGAACGCGAGAGCTCCCCAAATCGAAGGCAGGAGAGTGGCGTGTACGGTGATGGCTTCAGCACGACGGTGCAGCCGGCGGCGAGCGCCGGAGCAATCTTGGCCACGGCGGTGCCGAGAGGAAAGTTCCAAGGAGTGATCGCGGCTACGGGTCCGGCTGGTCGGCGTAAGACTCGAACTGCGGTTCGCTCGTCGTCACGAACGATCTCCGCAGGAACCTCGAGCGTCGCGAAATATCGCAGATCGTTTACGACGTCGCCGAGTTCCGAACGTGACTCGCCGAGCGGCTTGCCCTCTTCCATCGTGATGACTTCGGCGAGCTCCTCGAGGTTGGCCTCTACCGCGCTCGCTAGATCCTTGAGGGCCTTTTGACGTAACGGACGGTCGTACTGCCACGACTCGAACGCTCGGGCAGCCGCACTCATGGCCTCATCAACTTGTCCGCGCGTGGACTCCGGAGCCTCCGCCATGACTTCTCCGGTCGCCGGGTTGGTCACGGGAAATGCAGTCTCCGTTGCAGCCCCACCGCCATCGATCGTCATCGAAAATTCGGACATTGCAGATCCTTTCACCGCCGAGAAACCCACCCGGGAACCACATAATTGACAACCTGCACAATAGCCTCATACACTGTACAGTTATTAGAGCACCTGAACAATTGTTCATCGCAGGTGTTCAGGGAGGAATAATGTTTCGCCTTATCGCCGAACCCCTCACCGACGTCGACTGGAAGCCGTACGGTTGGCTTCAGCGCGCCGACACGGACCCCGCAGATGGAACGGACCGTTTGCACTTCGAGTGGGACGACGTTCACGTCAATCTGATTCATCACCGACGCGACGAGGTACCAGCGACCAGCGAGGGTTTGGTCTGCGAGATGCTCTTTCGACACGCGACGCACACGCAAGCACTGTTCGTCCTCAACTGCGCGGCGGTAGTTGTCGTCGCTGAAGCCTCGACAGAGTTCGCGTCGCCCCAAGACGCCGAGCGTCTCCGCGCGTTCCTCCTTCAGCCACATGACTCGCTCGTACTGCACCGCGGCACGTGGCACTGGGGACCCTTTCCCTTCAGCGAACCGCGAGTCGATCTCTACAACGTGCAGGGTCTTCGGTACGCCGAAGACAATGACGAAGTCAATCTCGCCGAACTCGGCCTCGCCACGGAAGTCCTCACGCGCGAAACCGCGTGAGGTTCACTCTTTCTTGAGGAGACCCTGAGCGGTCTTGAAGTCTGTCACGAGCACCGTGGCGAGGTGTCCGCGGAGCACTGCTCGAACTGCGACTCTCTTGGAGGCGCCACCCGCCACGATGAGTCGCGTGGGGATCTTTTGAAGTTGTTCCATCGTAAGTCCGATCACGCGAGAACTTACGTCGTGTTGCACGGTTCGTCCGTCCTTGTCGAAGTATCGCGCGCACATATCGCCGACCATGCCCGCGGCGCCGAGTTCTTCCCACTCGTGAGGTTCCAAGTAGCCCTGACCCGACAGATCGATTCGATCAACGCGACCGCCCACCCCCGCCAAGAGGACGTCCGCTTTGGCCGCTCGCTCGAGTGACTGGGCAATCGCCGGGTCCCGCATGAGTTCGAGCGCCACTGCTTCGCTGCGAACAATAATGGGCGCATTAAGGTGTTCGACCGATCCGCCGAACGCCTGGGCCAAGATGGCCGACGCCCCGAACGGACTGTCGCTGCCCGCGCCACCTTCTCGAAGCGAACCGACGAGTGACACGAACGCGGTAGACCGGCGCACCTGCGTACCGGCCGCGGCGAGCCGAGCGGCTTCCCCGATCGTGCGACTGAGACCCACCGCCACGGTCATGTCGTCTCGAAGGATCCGCGTTATGTACGACACCGTGCCGAGCGCTAGCAGCGACCGCAGGTTTCCCGCATCCGCGCTTGGTGACGGAACAATGATGACCTCCGTGAGACCAAACCGCTCCATCATTTCCTGCTCGAGTTCGGCGTAAGGACTCGCGTCAGAGGCAATAGTGATTTTTACCAGGCCCGACTGGCGTGCCTGCTTCACCATCCGAGTGACCTTGACGCGGGAAAGACCGAGACTGTCTGCCGTCTCTTGATGGGTGAGACCGAACTCAAAATGAAGTCGCGCGACCCTAGCGACCAGGTCAGACGCCTCTATTCTGGGCTCTCTCACCTTGTGACCGCTCACGCGCTCTTCGATCCCCTCACCATTGCGCACCACGTAGTCGACCTGAACTTTCCTCAGAGTTTTCGAGCGTCATTCGCTCCGTCCCCATTTGGTCCACGCATCTTATCTTCGGTCCACGAGAGACGTCCGGCTTAGCAGCACGCTAGTCACCGACGACTTTTTACTGGACAATCAGACTGACACGTGAGACCGGTGGCGCGACGGACGACAACTGTCTAGGAGTTCGATGATTCGCACGACGATTTTCTCGAGACGCGGCCGAGGCCGTGGTCTCGTCAGCAATGCGTGCGTCGCTGACCACGATTCACACACCGCTCAGGGCTTCGTTGGCACGTTCGCGTGTGGTGAGCACTGTTAAGTTGAACTCGCGAAGTCGTCTCGCAGCCCCCCGCCGCGTGACGACTTCTTCTATCGACATTAGAGGAGCACGACGTGCCAACCATCCCCACTCGAAGTCTCTCCGACGGATGCTCCATTCCGGTCATCGGGTTCGGCACGCACCCCATGTCCGACGCTGAAGCCGAGACCTCGGTCGCGTCCGCTCTCGACCTCGGCTATCGGCTCATTGATACCGCGTCGCTCTATCGCAACGAAATCGGCGTAGGGCGAGGCATTGCTCGCTCGGGTGTGCAACGATCCGACATCTTCCTTACGACGAAGCTGCGCGGTGGCGACCAGGGCATCGTCGAAACGAAGGCGGGCCTGAAGGGATCTCTCGGGCGGCTCAACCTCGATTACGTGGACCTCTTTCTCATCCACTGGCCCATGCCGAGCTTCAACAAGTACGTCGACGCGTGGCGCGCCATGATTGATCTCCGTGAGGAGGGGCTCGCTCGCTCCATCGGCGTCAGTAATTTCAACGAAGCACACCTCGATCGATTACTGGATGAAACGGGAGTGCTGCCCGTGATCAACCAGATCGAGTTGCATCCAGCCTGGGCGCAAGCTCACCTGCGCGACGTCGACGCGCGCTACAACATCGTGACCGAAAGCTGGAGTCCGATCGGGCGCGGCGTCCCGCTCGGGCTGTACCCTCCGGTCGCCGCGGCAGCGCAGACCCACGATGTAACGCCCGCACAGGTCGTACTGCGATGGCACCTTCAACTCGGTGCGCTGCCCATCCCGAAGGCCTCATCAATCGAGCACCAGCGCGAGAACCTCGACGTGTTCAACTTCGAGCTTTCACCAGCGGAGATGAAGGCCTTCGCGTCCATCAAGCAAGAACGTATGGACGAAGACCCGGAGTTCTTCGTAGAGCTCTGAGCCCTCTCGGCGTTGCATCATCCGGACGGCCCTTCGGTGGGCCTCGCTAGTATCACCGACACGAGTGAAGCCATCGGACACTGCCACTCTCGCGGAAGAGGACCAACATGAAGAGGCAAATCCCGACCGTCCGAGGACTCGCGCCACTCCTGCGATTCCGCGCGCCTCAGTTGAATACTCGAGAGCACCGATTGAACGCCGCACTGACCATATGGGACCTCCGCGACATCGCTAAGCGACGTACACCGAAGGGTCCTTTCGAGTACACCGACGGCGCTGCGGAGGCAGAAGTGTCACTGGCGCGCGCTCGCCAGGCCTTCGAGGATATCGAGTTCATTCCGGGAATACTTCGCGACGTGTCGAAGGTTGATATGTCCTCGATTGTCCTTGGCGACCGCGTCGCCCTGCCATTTGGTATCGCACCCACCGGCTTCACTCGAATGATGCACACGGAGGGCGAGATCGCGGGCGCGACCGCTGCCGGCAGCGCGGGAATTCCTTTCGCCCTCTCCACGTTGGGCACGACCACGATCGAAGACGTGAAGTCCGCCAATCCGAATGGTCGCAATTGGTTCCAGCTCTACATCTGGAAGGACCGCGATCGTTCGCGGGCCCTCATTGAGCGTGCGGCGGCTGCGGGATACGACACGCTCCTGGTGACAGTCGACTCTCCTGTGGCGGGGGCGCGCTTGCGAGACGTGCGAAATGGCCTCACCATTCCACCCCAATTGACATTGAGGACAGTGGTCAACTCGATGTCAAAGTGGGAGTGGTCCTTTAACTTCTTCACGACTGAACCACTCACGTTCGCTTCATTCAACAATTGGTCTGGCACCGTCGGCGAGTTCGTCGACGCGAACTTTGACCCGGCCGTGACGTTTGAAGACCTCGCCTTGGTGAAGAGTCAGTGGCCCGGGAAACTCGTGGTCAAGGGCGTGCAGAGTTTGGATGACGCGAAGCGGGTCGCGGCGCTAGGGGTTGACGGAATAATGCTGTCGAATCACGGTGGTCGCCAACTCGACCGGGCGCCCGTGCCCTTCCATCTGCTACCGCACGTCGTGCGCGAAGTGGGCCGCGATGTAGAGGTTCACGTCGACACCGGCATCATGAGCGGCGCCGACATCGTCGCGTCGATCGCCTTGGGCGCAAAGTTCACTCTCGTCGGACGCGCGTACCTCTACGGTCTCATGTCGGGCGGCCGTGAAGGCGTTGACCGCGTCATCGAGATTCTCGCAGGACAGATAGCGCGAACCATGAAACTCCTTGGCGTGAGCGAACTCGCCGAGTTGACCCCGAGCCACGTCACGCAGCTTCAACGACTCGCGCCCATTCCCCCAGACTCGGTCAGAGAATCGTAGAGATCGTCGAATCGTCGCACGCCCCCAGACCTGCGGATGCGCCCAACCGGTAGAGCTGTTCGGCGGCAGCGGCCACCGGCAACGCTAGTCCGACTGCACGACCCGCGTCAGCCACGATGCCCATGTCCTTCACGAAGATATCGACGCGCGAGAGCACTTCGGGCGTCGCATCATTGAGGGCTTCGACAATNNGGCGCCAAGCGCCTCAAGCGCAGCAACCAGGTCGAGACCGAGACCCTTCGCGAGCGCGAGTCCCTCCGCCGCAGCGGCGATGTGCACGCCACAGAGCAACTGGTTGACCGTCTTCATCGCCTGTCCGTCCCCGGCATTCGGTCCCACTACGACGATCTTCGACGCGAGTTGCTCGAGCACGGGGCGCGCTGTGCGAAGTCCCTCTTCGGAGGCGCCCACCAACACCAACAGGTCACCCAGACTCGCGCGAACCGGACCGCCACTCACCGGTGCGTCGACCAGCAACATCTCGAAGGCGCCCAGCCGATCGGCAACGCTTCTCACTCCCGGCACACCGATAGTGCTCGTCACGATCACGACGGAGCCGCGCGACAGCGAGTCCGCGACGCCATTCGCACCAAAGAGCGCGTCTTCAACCTGAGCGAGCGTTCGCACCGCCAACACCACCACGTCGGCGTTGGCTGCAGCGAGCGATGGCGTCGAGGCGCCCCGCACGCCGTTCTTCGTCGCGCGCGCGACGTTCTCATCGATGGGATCAAAGGCATTGACCCGGAACGTTCCCGCCAGACGTGCGGCCATGGGCAGACCCATAGCGCCGAGGCCAATCACGGCGAGCGTCGGTGCGTATGCGTCAGCCCCTATCGGGTCGTCGACCGATACCAGTGGACTCATTTCTCACTCCTCTTGTACGAAAGATCACTACGTGCGCGACAACTTCGCATCTACTCAGCCCGCGCGAGCATCAAGAGAATCCGCGTCGCCACTTCGTTGACCGCTTCGCGCGCCGCCCCGAGCACCGCGACGAGGTCGCTCGTCTCCAGCGCGCGCGAAAGATCCTCTTCGACCGCTTCGAGGTAGGCCCGACGAAGTTCCGTATTGACGTTCACCTTTGCCACACGTCGGTCGAGACACGCGAGCACCACTTCGTCCGGCAGTCCGCTCGCGCCGTGTAAGACGAGCGGGACGTTGACGCGGCGTCCAATCGCATCGAGCCGATCGAGATCGATCACCGCAGGCGTGGACGAGAAACCGTGCACGTTGCCGATTGCCACCGAGAGCGCATCGACACCCGTGGCGGCAACGAACTCCTCGGCAAGTGCGGGATCGGTCATGGCGTTCGAGACGGCGTTGGTCGACACGTCCTCGTCACCAGTAACACCCACGAGCTCGGCTTCAACCCATGCGTTCATCTGATGGGCCCGATTGACGACGTGCCGAGTTGTACGCACGTTGTCAGCGAAGGCCAGGTCGGAGCCGTCGAACATCACCGAGGTGTAGCCGAGCTCAAGACACGCGAAAATCTCCTCGAGTGAGCGGCTGTGGTCGAGATGCACGCCCACAGGGGTGTCGCTCGACACCGCAGCGTCGAGGGTCAGGCGAGCGAGCTCCGTGCGACCGCCGTGGCGAAACGCGGAAGCTCCAGCGTTGATGATCACAGGTAGTCCGGTCCGTTCGCTCGCCGCAACGATCGCTTGTACCATCTCGAGGTTGTAGGCGCTGAAGGCGGGAAGCGCACGATGGGAGTCGGCCGCGTCGGAAAGCGCCGCCGTTCCTTGCAATAACATCAGTCTTGTCCCCGCAGCTTCGCGACCACCTCGAAGAGCGCGTCGTCGTCGCCGACGTTCCCCGCGAACACGACGTAGGGCAATGTCCACGGAGAATCCGGTTCCGGTTCCCAGAGTGAGACGATGCCGTCGAGGAGCGGGCCACGGACCCAGGCGCGTCGGATCTTAAGGGCCTCGGTCGCAATGTCACTCGACGTAATGCCCCCCTTTGCGACGATCCAACTCGGGACGCGCCGCTGGACGACGCCGTGCACCACGTCGACAAGTGCGGCCGAGACACTCCTCGCGATCGCGAGGCTCGCCGCCGCGTCGTCACTTCTCACCACCTCACGACTCGTCTCTACCACGACGTCGGTCGACTCCAGGTGCTCCACAATGTCATCGATCGCCCGATCGATCACTGCTGTGCGCGTCTCGAGAGCGAGGAGCTGCGCAACGTCGAGTTGGAACGTCGAAAGGCCGTCCATCGCGCGAAGCCTCTCGAGCTGGCGAGTGGTTTGAGCGACGTGAGAACCGACTACTACGAGCCCGTGGGGATACCCGACGTCGCCGTCGTGCGCCTCGCGTAGAGTAATTTCACCGACCTCATCGACGTTAAGGGCGGCACGTGCTTCAATGCCCGCTCGCGCGCGTACGAACGATGGCCCGACCCGATAGAGCAGGCGGCCACCGAGTCCCTCGGCGCGTAGGAGCGCAAGTGCAAGCACCCGTAGATCATCGTCACTGGCGGCGTCCACCACTACTGGTCGACCTCCGCTCAAGGTCTCAAGCACAGCCACCACGCGGTTGACACCGCCGAGGCGAATGTCCGAGACCGTAATACGCGCGACATCACTGGCCATCCACCGGCCCTCGGTCTTTTCGGCCACGTAGTCACGAAGGTCACTCGACTCGTATCCGAAGGTGGCATCGCGAGCAAACTCACTCTCCCCCGCTCGAATGAGACCCCCGGGCGAACGCACCCAGTGCACCGAGTCAACGGTGAAGCGTCCTGCCTCGATATAGGCCGGGACAATGACCACTCCATCAACGTTGAAGCCTTCTTTCGCAAGTGCATCGCGAAGTACATCGGTCTCGAGGGGATAGTGCCCGCGAAGCGTCGAATCGCTTCTCGACGCGACGACAAACTCGACTCCCTCGAGACGTGCCGCGTCGACCAGATTGGCGGCGACATAATTGACCCGCGCTCGGGCGTCCTCGTCCGAAAGACTCCGGGTGTTGGTGAGCACGTAGAACGCGGTGACATCTCTGGAAAGTGCCCAACGAAGGTCCTCAACACTCCACGTCGTCAGCACAGGAACGCCGGAGACCGTTTGCGTGCCGGTCGGGTCGTCATCGAGCACGACAAGGCGACGCTTCGACTCAGCCACGGCGCTCGCAACCTCGGATACGGGCACAGTTCTCACCGGCGCGAGTGCGTTCAGAAATTGCGACTCATTGACCGCACGGGTGCTGTCTTCCACACGAATACTCGGCACGCGTCGTGCCTACTTCGAAGTGACGGAGTTCGTCAGTTCACTGGTCGCATCACGCTTGTAGACGCTCATCTCGGAACAGAGTACTCTTTGCCACTCGTCATTGACCATCGTGCGAACTCTGTCGACGATGGGTGCACCGAAATGAGATCGTCAGCGGCGACGAGCCGCCAACCGAGCGCCGCGTGTTGACCAATCCGATCAACATCGACGAACCGTGTGCTCAACTCCATAGCCAATGCTCCTTCGCTCTCATTCTGACACTCGAAGTCCGCGCAGCGAAAACCATCGACGGCTCTTCGCCCGTCTTTCCCGCTCGAACGTGGGGAGCTCGCCTATCGTGCGCCTTGAGACCAACTACGATCTCATTGGCCCCCGGTCGACCAACGCGAGGTTCGCGATACTACGCAACGCTGGCAAGGGAAGTTTCGCTACAGATGAATATGCCTCTCTACGACGAGCTACAGCGCGGTTCAGACGGCGTACCCACTGCGTGGGGCCTTTTTGGCGCGAGTGATTCGATTGGTCGCCTCAATCTGATCACGAGCGACGTTGTCACCGACGCTGCGCGCTTGGCACATCGAGGTGCCACCTTCGCCTTCGACGTCGCACTCGACACCTTCGACCCGCCCCTTGATCACGACCGGGGCAACGCGCGCCATCGCGTACTGCGCTACGGCGACGACGACGTCGAGGGCTTCGATGACGTC
>PLNQ01000117.1 GCA_003141815.1 Acidimicrobiaceae bacterium
GCGTCAACGACGTGAGGTCCACACCTTCAAAGATCACCGATCCACCCACGATGCCGGCGGGGTACGTGAGCAGTTGCGCGATAGCGAACAAGAGCGTCGACTTGCCGCAGCCCGACTCACCGACGATGGCGAGGAACTCACCCTGGGCCAGGTCGAACGAGACGCCGTTGACGGCCTGCGCCGGACCCGTCGCCGTCATGTAGTCGACCTTGAGATCTCGAACCTGCAAGATGGGCTCGCTCACGCGCTGACCTTCTTCAAGGCCTTGGACGAAACGGGACGTAGCGCCGGGTTGGACACCTCGTCAAAGGCGTAGTTGAGTAAGGCGAGCGCGCTGCCGAGCACCGCGATGGCGATACCGGGGGCGAGCGCCCAGAGCGGAAGACCCGTCGCGAGGGCCTCGTTGTTCTGCGCCCAGTAGAGCATCGTGCCCCACGACTCGGTGTTGACGTTCCCGAGTCCGACGAACTGCAGGGCCGACGCGGCCAACACGGCGTAGAGAGCGGCGCCGAGGAAGTTGGCCACTATGAGTGAGGTCATGGGAGGAATGAGTTCTACCGTGATGACGTACCACCTCGACTCACCTCGAGCCTTCGCCGCTAAGAGATAGTCACGGTTGCGAAGGGACAACGCCTGCACGCGAAGTTGCCGCGCACCATATGACCAACCGGTCACGACCAGCACGAACACGATGAGCCAGAAGCTGGCACTCTTCACGTAGGCGGTGATGACGATGATGAGGGGAAACGTGGGAATGACCAAGACGACGTCGGTGAAAAGTGACAGGGTGTCATCAACTAATCCACCCGAGTACGCCGCGGTGATACCAATGCCGACCGAGAGCACCGTGCAGAAGAAGCCGACGATGAGCGCAATCAATACGGACTGTCGGGTACCGACGATGAGTTGTGAGAAGACGTCCTGGCCAAAGGACGTCGTGCCCAGGAGGTGCGAGAACGAGAGTCCGACGCCCGGCTTGTAGATCTCGGCCGCGGGATCGTTCGGCGCGAACCAACTGGGAAACGCCGTGATGACGAGAAGGATGAACAAAATGATCGAGCCGGCAGCGGCCTTCTTGTCACGACGTAGGAACGTGAAAGATCCCTTTGCCGCGCGACCAAGCGGGCGAAGAATTGTCACGACCGAATCCTCGTTCGAGGATCCAACACCGCGGTCACGATGTCGGAAACGAAGATCGCCAAAAGCACCGCCACAGTGATGAGTAAGAAGAGGGACTGCATGAGCGGGTAGTCAGAGTTCTGCACCGCTTGGAGCAGCATGAAACCGAGACCGGGATAGTTAAAGACGTACTCCACCAGAATCGCACCCGAGATAACGAAACCGAGCGACATGGCGAAACCAGTGAGATTAGGCAACATGGCGTTTCTCCCCGCGTACTGCCAGAGAATGCGACGGGGTTTGAGTCCCTTCGCTCGGCCCATCTTCACGTAGTCCTCGGCCACGACGGTGATCATGTTGTTACGCATGGTCAGAATCCACCCGCCGATCGACGTGATCAATATGGTGAAGGCCGGAAGGACCGCGTGCTGCAACACGTCGCCGATGAAGGGCCAGTTCCACGTCGGGGTGGCCGTTTCCGTGTAGCCACCCAGGATGGGAAACCACTTAAGCGTCAGGGCGAAGAGCCAGATCGAGAGGAGGCCAACCCAAAAGTAGGGAAAGGCCGAAATGACGATGAAGGTCGGCGGAAGGACACTGTCGAGGGCGCCCCCTCGGCGCCACGCCGCGACCGCGCCAAGTCCAGTGCCGAGGATGAAGCCCAAGACGGTACTCACGCCCACCAGTCCGAGGGACCACGGCAGCGCCTTCATAATCATCGTGGAGACGGGGACCGGGAAGTAACT
Source organism: Acidimicrobiaceae bacterium (assembly GCA_003141815.1). GTDB lineage: Bacteria > Actinomycetota > Acidimicrobiia > Acidimicrobiales > RAAP-2 > RAAP-2. The sequence continues at coordinate 1,866 of PLNQ01000117.1, forward strand.
GATGGAGATGCCGAGATTGCCGTGCAGCGTGTTGTTGACGTATTGAAAGTACGCAGAGATCAAACTCTGGTGACCGTTAATGCCGAAGGCCGCCTCGAGTGCGTGCAGGGCGCTCGGGTTCACACGTCCGCGAAACGTGGCCATCATCGATTCGGCGGGATTGCCCGGCATGAGTCGGGGGATGAAGAAGTTCACCGTTAGAGCGGCCCACAGTGCAACTAGCAGGAAGCCCAAACGGCGTGCTAAAAATCTCATCTCCCCGACTCAGTCCGGTAATCAAGTCTCTACAAAGGCTTCAGATTGTCGAGTACGTAACCCCAGTCAGGCTCGTTGTACAAACCGGCCTGCGCGTAAGGGTTCTTGGGTGACGGGTAACCAGTGAAGTCCTTGGAGTTGTACTGGAACCAGTCGACTTCTTCCAACAAGGGGATCACCGGGTACTGGGTCACCATCACGTTTTCGAGTTTGGCCACGATGGCGTGTTGCGAAGCCGAACTCGTCGTCGTGAAGTACTGGTTCAACAACTTGTCAACCGCCGGGCTGTTGTAACGCTCCCAGTTCGACGCCGCGGCAGTACCTATGGGCGCCGAGTTCTTCGAGTACAGCCACTGACGCATCTCGTAGAACGGCGTTGGCCCACCCGTCTCCGCGTTGTAGGCCAACTGGTACTTACCTGCGTACACTTCAGCGTAGAACGTGTTCGCGGCGGGCGTCTGCAAGGTGGCGTCAATGCCCGCCTTCTTCAACTGTTGCGTCACCACTTGCATCGAGGCCACCCAGTCGGAGTACCCACCATTCGTGATGATTGTGAGGGCCAGTTTCTTGCCGTTCTTCGCGAAGAAGCCGTCACTGCCCATCTTGTAGCCGTCGGCCACGAGGACGGACTTGGCCTTCGCAACGTTGTAGCTCTTGCCCGCGCTCGCCACCGCGGCGCTGCTCGTCCAGGACGAGAACGTCGGAGCGACGATGCCAGTCTGGCTCGCCGGTGGCTCGTAACCGTACTCACCAATCGTCGACACCTTCGAGCGGTTAATGCTCAAGCTGATCGCCTCACGAACCGCAACATCATTGAGCGGCTTCACCGTCAGGTTCGGAAAGAGCGCCACGTTGGCGACCGGTGCGAACCAGTAGCTATTACCGGGCTTCTTCGCGACGTAGTAGCTCTTGATNNGTACCAACCGGGTTCGCGATGACGTTCGTCACGGGATTGGTGATCTTGCTCCAGATGTGCTCGGGCACGATCGGGACCTGACCGGCGACGTAGAAGAAGAACGGCACCGCCGCGGCCTTGAACGTGAAGACGACCTGGTTGGCGCCCTGTGCCGCGACACTCGAAAGAACTGACCAGACCGCGTTCACGTCGAGTGCGGTGTTCTGCTTCAGCAAGTTGAACGTGTAGACGACGTCCGCAGGCGTGAAGGCCGTTCCGTCGGACCACTTCACGCCCGAGCGAATCGTGAACGTCAGCGTCTTGTTGCTGTTACTCCAGGCGTAGTTCGTTGCGAGCCACGGCGTGACCTTGCCGCTCTGCAACGAGTCGACGAAGTCCAATGTCTCGTAGGTCAATCCCACGGAGTACGGCGACGACGTCGGAACGAATGGGTTGAACGCACACGACCACAACGCGCCCTGTTCGTTCGCGAGATTCAACGGCACTTGCGCGGCGGCACTTGCGGCTGCGGGTGCGATTGCTGAGGGGATCACGATTAGGCACGTGCTAGCGACAAATACAAACGCCGTAGCAAGAAGACCCCCCTTAAACTTTTTCATCACGGTGAAACTCCTCCCTTTGAAGAACCCGCGGTTCTTCAGTTCACGTTATGAACTACGAACTTCCAATGCCAATCCACGCGAACGTGGGAGGGCGATACTTCTTTGCATTTCACGACGTCACAATATGTGAATTTTTCACACTTATCAACCTTAAGTTGAGAGAATTTAACAATTTAGACTCATTACTCGAAAGAAATTTGCATTTTTGCCATTGAAGACGCTTTTGGGGCTCACGTCGCAGGATCGGAAAGCTGGTGAATCACGCCGCTTGAATCGAAGGAACCTCGCCGATTCCCGGTCATCGAAGGGACCATCGTCGCGCCACATTTAGTGATCGCCGGGCGAAACCTAGGCGGACAGCGTGATCTTGTTGAGGCCCGGAGACGTGTCGATTGGACGGCCACGAAGTTGGCCGATGCGAAGGGCGAGCACTTGACCGACGATGACTTCGCCGAGGCCAAGGCACCAGTTGGGCATCGATTCAGCGAGAACGATCTCTCCGTCGCAGGGAACGGTAGACCGGTCAGGCGGACGAAGGACGACGGTACGCATTCCGAATCGGCGACTCTCTTCGAGCAACTCAGCACTCACGCTGTCGGTCATCTCGTCGGTCACTACCAGTAGGAGTGTGGAACCTTCACCGTCAGCGCCAATTGGTCCGTGCAAATAGTCAGGGGCCGAGTAGGCCTCAGACCTGATTCCAGTGACTTCACGAATCTTGAGGGCGATTTCCGCGGCCACCGCCTGGCCGACGCCGCGGCCGACGACAGTGATTCCTCCCTCGACGTTCAGCAACGAGGTCGGGAAGGAGGAGGCGAGCGCCCACGTGGCGACGCGATCGACGGTATTGGGTAGTTCATCGAGGCCCTCGAGCGGCTCTCCTTTCAACGCGGCCACGAGTTGAGCCAGCGCGTGCCATGCCGTCGAGAAGGTCTTCGTCGAGGCGATCGCGCGCTCCGGGCCGGCACCAAGGTCAATGATCAGTTCACTGGCTTTCGCCAGCGGCGAGGAGGTGTCGTTGGTCAAGGCCGCGTTTGGACGATCTTGCGATAGCGCTTGTTCGATGACCTGCACCAGACCAGGCGTTCGACCGGACTGCGAGATGGCGAGCACGCCAGCTCCCCGTAGACCAATCGGTCGATCACCTTCGTAGAGCGACGGCGTCGCGAGGGCGACGAGGAGCCCCAGCTCTTGGCCGGCCAAATACTGGAAGAAGATGGCTGCGTTGTCCGACGAACCTCTCGCTGCGACAAGTACGTAGTTGATGTTGTTCCACGTCTCACTCACGAGACGAGCCTGTTCACTGCCAACCTCGGCCCTACGACGAAGGATCTCACCCTGCGATCGAATCTCTTCTTCAAAGACTGTCGTCATTCGTCCCCATTTGTGACCGCGTCCGATTCGTACGCACGTAGCGTAGCGGCCTCGTGAACGAACTGCGAGGGACTAAAGATCGAACAACTTCACGGCACCACGCAAAGTGGCGTCGTTGCCATTCACCACGATCCGGTACGCTGAGTCGGAAAATAGCGTCATGTCGACGCGTCGCGAATTGCCACCGCCCAGGTGCACGATGTCCCCCGAGAACTCCGCGACAAAGTTGTCCACCGCTCTAACGAGAAGACCGTTCCACCGCACTTCGTCTTGGGACCTAGCGAATTCGCCCAGCAATCGGTCGTACGACTTGCCTTCGAAAAACACTTCAGCCCCTACGTCACGAATTTTGATAAGCGTGCCGTTGATGACGAGCGCAATGCCAAAACCCGTACCGAGCGTAAAGACCAGTTCGTTTCCAGTTCCTTCGCTGCACCCCAGCGCGGCCAACGTGGCGTCATTCACGACGCGCACGTCCTGTTGGCTGGCCGACCGAAAGGCCTCTTCGAGATTGGTATTTTTCCACTCGGCGTGCAGTGACGGGTCAATTTCCGAAGTGAATCCCTTAGGACGCGAGAGGTTTCCAGGTTCGACGACGAGGCCTTCGCGGAGGTCACCGGGAAACCCCACCCCGACACGCGAACAACCGCTCAGCGCTATCTGTTCGGTGATGAAGTCAACCAGGCGACCGGGAGAGCAGGGGTACGGGGTGGCCATTCTGACCACCTCTTCAACCAGGTGACCATCAGCGTCGACCACACCAAACTTGATCGTGGTGGCACCGATGTCGACGGCCAGGATGGTCTCTCGCGTTGCTGTTCGCAAAACTGTCACTTGCGAAGTGTACTGACCCGAACGAGGTCGACCATTCGACACCGAAGATGGAAAAGTGGCGCGACCTAGGATTGAGCACACTCGTGGACTCAGAAACTTCGCCAACCTCTCTTACACCTTCGACCGAAGTCAGCTTTCGACCCTCCGCTTTCGCTAGCACGACCGGCATTTTCATACTCATGGGGGCCGTGACTTCGCTGTTCGGACCACTCCTCGTGAGCTTCACCCACCGGTTTCATCTTTCGCTGCCCACTGCCGGCGCGGCGCTTAGTGTCTATTTCGTCGGAGCGACACTTGGCGTGCTTCCGGGCTGGCTTGGACTCAAGCGGTTGCAGGGCCGAAGGGTCCTCTCAGTTTCGTTGGTGACAATCGTGCTCGGCGCGGCTGGCGCTTCGATCTCGCACTCATGGACGCTGTTCCTGACGAGCGTCTTTCTCATCGGTCTCGGATTTGGCGCTCTCGACATTGGCCTTAACACCCTCCTCGCTCGCACTGCGCTGAACGGCCGCGCGCATCGACTCAGCATCAGTAACGCCGGCTACGGCGTCGGCGCGGTCATCTGTCCTCTCGTCATAATCGGACTCGATCCCAACAACTTTCAATTCCTCTTCGCCGGGCTTGCGGTCATCGCCTTGGTTCTCTCGACGCTGAACGGGGGCGTACACGCGCCCCCACTTCGTACCGAACCGCTGCAGTCCGAAATAACGAGCATGAAGGCCCAACGACGTCCGATCCTCCTGACCTTCGTAGTGGCATACGTGCTCTACGTTGCCTTGGAGACGAGCGCGTCGGGTTGGATGGCCACCCAGCTCCACGGTGTTGGGTACTCCGAGTCTTCGGGAAGCCTCGTCACGGCGGGGTTTTGGTCCGGCGTGGCAATCGGTCGGTTTCTCGGCGGACCTCTCTACCATCGCCTCTCGGAGAAGAAACTCGTTCTCGGCGGACTTGTTCTCGCCACCTTCGTGTGCGCGGCAGCCTTCTCTGACTCTCTCGCGCCCTATGCGTACCCGCTACTCGGCTTGATCGTCGCGTCGATCTTTCCGATGGGACTCATGTGGTACACGATGCTCTGTCCTCATGACAGTGATGGACTCTCGCTACTCATCCTCTTCATGATGATTGGCGGCGTCGCGGGACCGGGCATCGTGAGTCTGTTGGTCTCTCAGTTCGGTGTGCACGTCGTGCCGTTCACCCTTGCGTCCTTCGCCACGCTCGATCTCGCAGTCTTTCTCAGCGCTTTGCGCTTTCGACCACTCGTCGTAACTGGTGGGACGTTGAATACAAGTTCGACCTAGTCAATGCTGTTGCACCACGTACAACGTTGAACTCGGCACGTCAGATCCTTACTTTATGAGGCGCACGAGCGCGCCCGTCGACGCGTTCAGTTCGGTGACCGAGTAACCGGCGCCGTTCACGATCCAGACGTTCGATGCCTTCACTGCAACGTCAATCGGATTGTTGAAACCGTCGGCGGCGCCCCTGATGACACGGACCAGTGAACCATCTGCTGCGTTGAGCTCGGTGACGGAGTTGCCATTCGCGTTCACGACCCACAATCGAGAACTGTTCACGATGAGATTCCACGGTGCGTCAAACCCAGTCTTCGCGCCCTTGATCACGCGCACCAGTGAGCCGTTAGACGAATTGAGTTCCGTCAACGAGTTGCCGCTCGCGTTCGTGACCCACACGTGGCCACCGCTCGCCGCAAGGCCGACGGGAGAAATGAAGCCATCGGCTGGAGCGTTCACCACCCGAACCAGTGCGCCTGTCGTCGCGTTGAGTTCGGTCACCGAGTCGCCGGCTTCGTTCGTCACCCAGACGTCAGGGCCACTGACGACAATGTTGACCGGATTGTTGAAGTTGTCCGCTTTGGCCTTGATCGACCTAATGAGAGCACTATTAATCGCGCTGAGTTCCGTCACTGTGTTGCCTTCACTGGCCACCCAAATGTTCGATCCCTCAAACGCGAGTCCGATGGGATTCGAAAGACCGTATGACGCACCCGTGATGACGCGCTCTAGCGCGCCAGTGGACGCGTGAAGTTCGGTCATCGAGTTACCGCTTTTATTGACCACCCAGACGTTCCCCTTGTCGACACCGATAGCGATGGGCGTCTGGAATCCGTCGGCCTTGGACTTGATGACCCGAACCAGCGATCCGTCGGACACGTTAAGCTCCGTCACCGAATTGTTGGCAGCGTTCGCCACCCAGACGTGAGCACCACCCGTAGCGATCCCCAAGGGACTGTCGAACTTTGTGGCGCCCTTCGAAGTGGCGCTTGACGCGGTCACGCTGATCGAAGAGAGGGCGATCGTCGCGAGCAGGGTCAATGAAAGTGCGCCCATGGAACCATGACGAGGCACTCGCTGCACTTTTGCTCCTCAACGTCGAGCGAATGCTCGTCAGTCGGCAATCCTATCTACCCGCGTGGAACTGTTTGGCTCAGCGATACCACTAAAGCCAACGAGAGTTCGGAATTCTGTTTCGTGAATGTACATCTTGATTGACTGCGATGGCCTGAGGAGGCTAGCGCACTTCGCCCGCGTCACTTCTCGTTCTTCACTCGCCGCGAATCGTGAACTTGAGGAGTCGATCACAATGACAACCGAACACACGTAGCTCCCGCTCGTGAGCGTCAGAACTGGATCACCATCGACAGCAGAGCGATGCCGACGAGCGCCAATAGCGTGTCTAACGATCGAAGAAGATGGCGACCACTTTCGGGTGACGCGACACCGTCGTGCGCGATCGTCGCGGCTACCGCGCGTTCTTGAGGCAGCGTGCGCGCTTCGAGATGCCCCGCCGCCGCAACGTAGCAAAAGAGCCCCACGCCTATCCAGGGTCTCGCGAGGGAAACGTCACTCCCCCCGCTCAAGGACATGACGAGCCCCGTCACCGGCAGGACGTGCAAGAGACGCGCTGCCCAGTTCAGTCGCTCAGGAAAGCGAAGCGCCTGCGTCGCGGCGTCGGCACCGCGAGCGACGCTGAGGGCGGCGTAGCGCATTGTGACGTACACGGCGATGGTGGCTACGGCCGCAGCAATGTGAACAACAAAGATGACGTCGTACGTGACGGACGTGGCGATCATGAATCGGACAGTAACGTCTCGGCCGCCCGGTAAGGATCGGTCGATCCGTTGAGAAGCGCTTCTATCTGCTCGTCGTAGGCCTCACCTCGGGCCAGTTCCGCGACGCGCGAACGGAGAAGTACGTTGACCACCTTGTCGAGTTCGACGCGTGTTCGCAGGCGACGAGCATCATCGAGAAACTCCTTGTCGAGGAAGGTTCGGTGCGCGTCAATCGCGTCGAACAACATCTCCGTACCGTCACCACTTGTCGCGTTCGTTTCTACGATGAGCGGTCGCCAGGCTCTGGTCCTTCCGAGATCAAGCATCTGTTCGAGGTCTCGTTTCGTCTCCTTAACCCCGGGCCGATCGGCTTTGTTAATGACGAAGATGTCCGCGACCTCTAAGAGACCAGCCTTGTTGGCCTGCATCGAATCGCCCCACCCGGGGTTCGTCACGACGATCGTGGTGTCGGCCGCCGAAGCGACCTCGACTTCCATTTGACCGACGCCCACTGTCTCGACGAACGCGAAGGGGAAATTTGCAGCACCCAATACACGCAGGGCATCGGGCACGGCCAGGGAGAGTCCGCCCAAGTGTCCGCGCGTCGCCATCGAGCGGATGAAAACGCGATCATTCGTGGCGTGATCTTGCATACGAATTCGGTCGCCCAAAATCGCGCCGCCGGTAAAGGGCGAACTCGGATCGACGCAGAGCACGCCCACTTGATCGAAGGCCTCGGCGTCTCCGACGTGACCACGCGCGAGCGCCGCTGAGATCAGTCGGTCGGTGAGCGTCGACTTTCCAGCGCCCGGTGGGCCGGTGAGACCGACGACGAAGGGCGGAGGCGCCGCGTACGCGAGCGACACCGTGGCGCGATGTTGCGCGCCTCCCGATTCGACGTAGGTCAACAGTCGCGCGAGCGCGGTGCGCGAGCCGTGCTTCGCCTCGCTCAGCAGTACGTCGGGTTCGCGAGCGATCACGCGAACCGATCGATGGTGGCGCCCAGTGCACTCAGGCGGCCGACGAAGTCGTCGTAACCGCGGTCCATGTGCTCGAGGCCTGTCACGGTGGTCTCGCCTTCGGCGACGAGACCCGCGAGGATGAGCGCGGCGGCGGCGCGAATGTCGCTCGGGTGCACCGAGGTGCCCTCGAGACGCTCGACGCCGCGAATCATGGCGTGGTGACCTTCGGTGGTGATGTTGGCGCCAAGGCGCACGAGCTCGTCGACGTAACGGAACCGTCCGACGAAGAGATTCTCAGTGACCACCGAGACGCCCTCGGCGACACTCAACATCGTCGTGAGGAGTGGCTTGTAGTCCGTCGCGACGCCGGGATACGGCAACGTCGCCACGTCGACCGCCTTGAGCCGCTGACGGGAACGAACGGCGACGCCGGTACCGCGCTGATCGACGTCGGCGCCCATCGATTCAAGTTTTCGTAGCAACATCACCATGTGCTCGGGCTTCGCGTCGATGACGCGCACGTCGCCCCCGGTGATCAGGCCCGAGGCGAGGTATGTCGCCGTCACTACCCGGTCGGTAACCACTTCGTGGTAGGCGGGACTCAGTCGCGGCACACCGTCGATGGTGAGGAGTGAAGTGCCGAGTCCCTGGATCCTGGCCCCCATGGCGAGGAGTTGGCGGCCGAGGTCGGCCACTTCGGGTTCTCGCGCGGCGTTGTCAATAATCGTACGGCCCTCGGCAAGGACGGCGGCCATCAAGAGATTGTCGGTGGCCGTGTGGCTCGGGTACTCGAGCGTGACGCGCGTCGCGTGTAGTCGCGGCGACGAGGTCGTGGCATGGATGGACGTGCGATCGTTGTCGAACGTGGCACCCATGGCGGTAAGGCCCTCAGTGTGAAAGTTGATTGGGCGCTGGCCGAAGTCGTCGCCACCGGGTAGGGCCATGTTCGCCTCGCCGCATCGCGCGAGCAGTGGTCCGAGCACGACGATCGAAGCGCGCATCGCTTCGAAGAGGTGCGCTGGCGCCACGGGGTTGATGTCGCTGCCTTCGGGCACGACGACGCGAAGCTCGTGCTCGGCGGGCTCGTCGACCCGACAGCCAAGGGCCACTAAGAGTTCACCCATCACCTTGACGTCGCTGATGCGCGGCACGTTGGTGAGGCGATGTTCGCCCGACGCGAGCAGGCAGGCCGCCATCTCCTTGAGAACAGCGTTCTTCGCCCCGTAGGCCCGAACCTCACCGTTGAGGGGACCGGCAGGCTTCACCACGAGAGAACTCACTTCATCAGTATTGCCGGTTACGGCAATCGACAAAAGTGCCGTTTGGGGCCAAAAGTCACTGACGAGTACGCTGACGCTGTGCAGCGTCCGTCCAGGCCCGATCGCAACCTTGCCCTCGAGCTCATCCGCGTCACCGAGGCCGCGGCCATCGCGGCTGCACGGTGGGCGGGGCGCGGCGACAAGAACGCCGCCGATGGCGCCGCCGTTGACGCCATGCGCTTCGTCCTCGGCGCCGTCGCCATGGACGGCGTCGTCGTCATTGGCGAGGGCGAAAAAGACGAAGCGCCCATGCTCTACAACGGCGAGCAGATCGGTGACGGGCATCCGCCCCAAGTTGATGTCGCGGTCGACCCGGTCGACGGCACGACCCTGACGGCGATGGGACGTAACGGCGCTCTCGCGGTCATCGCACTTTCCGAACGGGGCACGATGTTCAATCCCGGACCCTGTTTCTACATGAAGAAAATCGCGGTGGGTCCGCGTGGTCGCGGTTCGGTCGATATCAACGCGTCGGCGACGGACAATCTCACTGAACTCTCCAAACGACTGAAGAAACCCATCCAAGAACTCGGGGTTATCATCCTGGATCGTCCCCGCCACGACGAACTCGTGTTGGAAGTACGTGAAGCGGGCGCGCGCGTCATTTCGATCACCGACGGTGACGTCGCGGGCGCGATCGCGACGGGTTGGCCCAACTCCGGTGCCGACGTGCTTCTTGGAATTGGTGGCACCCCGGAGGGTGTTATCGCCGCCGCCGCGCTCAAGGGTCTCGGCGGTGAGATTCAAGGTGTGTTGCACGCGCAGAGCCCTGAAGTCAGAAAAGAAGCCGAAGCGCTTGGTTATGATTTCACAAGAGTCCTCAAGACCGACGACCTCGTCGCGAGTGACAACTGCTTCTTCTCCGCAACCGCCATCACCGACGGCGACTTCTTGCGCGGTGTTCGTTTCTACGATTTTGGTGCCACCACTCAATCTCTCGTCGTTCGCTCTCGTTCGGGCACCATTCGCACGATCGAAACGTTCCACCGTCACGACAAACTTCAAGAGTTCAATTCCGCCGGTCTCTAACGAAACTGAGGGATTCTTCTAATCCCACTCGGCTGTTGCTATGCGTCGGTCGTCGTCGTAGCCTCGAAAGTAAGGGTAAAAGAGCCCTAACGCTTAGGCGTCGATTGGGGGTACAAGATGCGAGTCTCGAAACTTTTAGCGTCCAAGGGCCGCGACGTGGCAACGATCTCGAAGGAACGATCCGTGCGTGACGCGCTCGCACTCTTGAAAGAGCGCGGCATCGGCGCGCTCGTTGTCACGGGCGCGAAGCCCCCGTTGGTGGGCATCTTCTCCGAGCGTGACGCCGTGCGAGCACTGGCGACCAATGGTGAGAGTGCCCTGGAAGAAAAGGTCGAAGATCTCATGACCAAAGACGTCGTCGTCTGCACCGAGGCGACGCAACTCACCGAGTTGATGACGATGATGACGGAACGTCGAATTCGTCACGTGCCGGTCGTCGAAAACGCAGAACTGAGTGGACTCATCTCCATCGGCGACGTCGTCAAGGCTCGCCTCGAAGAACTCGAGAACGATAAGAAGGATCTACTCGACTACGTTTCGGGTCGTTAGCGCTACGAGGTCGCGGCGCGTAGGCGCAGATCGGCACGCTCCAGGGCCGCAAGCGCGATGAGGTAGGTCACGCTGTCGTCTTGATCGCCCTTCGACGCGCCGGCGAGTTGCGCTTCGGCCGCCTCTTTGGCCGCCTGGGCGCGCGCGACGTCGATTTCCGTCGTTCGTTCGGCGATACCAGCGAGCACGGTCGCGAGCGTCTCGTCCTCTGCGCTCGCGGGTCCAACTTGAAAGTAGCCGGTGTGCACGGCGAAGGCGATTTCGCCTTCGCTCGTTTCGACGCGCACGATGCTCGAGACGATATCGCCCACCGTTGGCGTGTGCTGGGGCAGGATCGTGAAGTTACCTTCGGAAGAGCGCGCGATGAGGGCGTTCGCCTCTCCGGCCCAAAGGGCCTTTTCGGGTGACACGATCTCCACGGTGAGCGTCGCCATTAGTTCTTGGCCATCTCCGCGGCCTTCGCCTCTACGTCCGAGGCGCCCCCGACGTTGAGGAACGCCTGTTCGGGGAAGTGGTCGAGGTCGCCCTTCACCAGGTGCTCGAAGGACTCGATGGTCTCTTGGACCGGCACGTTGATGCCCTCAATGCCAGTGAAGACCTTGGAGACGAACATCGGCTGGGACAGGAAGCGCTGAATCTTGCGCGCGCGCGTGACTATGATGCGGTCCTCTTCGGAGAGTTCGTCGAGACCGAGGATTGCGATGATGTCCTGCAATTCTTTGTTGCGCTGGAGGATCTGCTGCACCTGGCGGGCTACCGCGTAGTGGCGATCGCCCACGATTTCGGGCGCCAAGATGTTCGACGTCGAGGTGAGCGGGTCCACCGCCGGGTAGATACCGAGCGCCGCGATCTGGCGACTTAGCTCCGTTGTCGCGTCGAGGTGGGTGAAGGTCGTAAACGGTGCCGGGTCGGTGTAGTCGTCCGCAGGCACGTAGACAGCCTGGAGCGAGGTGATCGAGTGGCCACGTGTTGACGTGATGCGCTCTTGCAACTCGCCCATCTCGTCGGCGAGCGTGGGCTGGTAACCCACGGCCGAAGGCATGCGTCCGAGCAACGTGGAGACCTCGGATCCGGCCTGCACGAAACGGAAGATGTTGTCAATGAACAACAACACGTCCTGGTTCTTCACGTCACGGAAGTACTCGGCCATGGTGAGGGCAGCGAGCGCTACGCGTAGGCGTACCCCCGGTGGTTCGTCCATCTGGCCGTAGACCAACGCCGTCTTCTCGATGACGCCGGACTCGCGCATTTCGAGCAAGAGGTCGGTACCTTCACGAGTGCGCTCGCCCACGCCGGCGAAGACCGACACGCCTTCGTGCTGCTCAGCGACGCGTCGGATCATCTCCATGATCAAAACGGTCTTGCCGACACCCGCACCGCCGAAGAGGCCGATCTTGCCACCCTGTACGTAGGGGGCGAGGAGGTCGACGACCTTGATGCCGGTTTCGAACATCGTCGCGCGCGGTTCGAGTTGGTCGAAGGCGGGTGCGTCGCGGTGAATCTCCCAGTGGTCCTCAACGGCACCGATGTCGTCGGTGTCGAGAGACTCGCCGATCACGTTGAAGACGTGGCCCAGCACGGCGTCGCCGACGGGTACCGAGATGCCTCGACCATTCTGGCGAACGATGGCCCCACGAACGAGTCCGTCGGTGGGCTTCATGCAGACGCAGCGAACGCGTCCTTCGCCGATCTGTTGGGCGACCTCAGCGACGACGGTGATGGTCTGGCCCTCGAGCTCGATGTCCATCTCGACGGCGTGGTTGATCTCAGGCAGGGCGTGGGGTGGGAACTCCACGTCCACGACGGGTCCAGCGATCGCGACGACGCGACCTGTTTCGAGCTTGGTCTTTTCGGGAGCCACGGTCATTTGATTCTCACTTTCCCGAGCGGAGCGCTTCGGCGCCGCCCACGATTTCCATAATTTCGGTCGTAATAGAGTCCTGACGGGCTCGGTTCATCACGCGCGTTAGCGTCTGGCCGAGTTCGTCGGCGTTGTCCGTCGCGGCGGCCATGGCGCGCTGCTGACTGGTGTGAAACGAAGCGGCGCCCTCGAGAAGCGCCGAGTAGATCTCACTTTCGAGCGCCCGGGGCGCCAAAAAGTAGAGCAACTTCTCGACTTCCGGTTCAAATTCGGTGTAGCCCTTCAGCGTCGTGGACTGATCGTTCACGGGCAGTTCGGGTAGCACGAGAGGCAACAGTTGTTGCACTTCGACCGCTTGCGAACCCGCCGAGAGATAGCGCATGGAGACCATGAGTATCTGCTGGGCTTCACCGTCGAGATAGGGCGCGGCCAGGTGACTGGCGACGAGTTGGACGTCGGCGAACGTCGGGCGGTCAACGAAGCCGACGAAGCTTTCTTCAACGTCGAGACCGCGGAAGCGGAAGTAGGCGGCGGCCTTCTTTCCCACGCAGAAGAGTCGAACCTGCGTACCTTCACGCTGCAGTTTGACGGCCAAGCGCTCTCCGGCGCGCAACGTCGCGTTGTTGTAGGGACCCGACAGTCCCCGGTCGCCAGTGACGACGAGCACGAGGGCCGTGTCGACCTTTTCGGGCAGGGCCAACAACTTGGCCGCGCCAGCCGGGTCACCGAGGGCTGCTTCGAGAATGATGCGTTGCATGCCGAGCCGGTACGGGCGATTGGCGATGATGCGCGCCAGGCTCCGAGGGATCTGTGCGGCCGCGATGAGCTCCATTGCCTTCGTAATCTTGCGTGTTGACTGCACCGACTTGATACGTCGACGTAGGACTCTCTCTTGTCCACCGGCCATGATCCCTCCTTTCTCTCTCGGTGCTCTCTAGCTACTGGTCGCGAAGCTGTCGAGGAACGACTTCAACGCGGCGTCGAGCGTATCGGTGTCAGTCAACGACTTGGTGTCGCGGATCTGCGCGAGGAGGTCAGCGTGCTTGGCGCGAAGATCGGTCAAGAACTCCGCCTCGAAACGAATCACGTCGGTGACGGGAATCGTGTCGAGCCAACCGCGCGTGCCGGCGTAGATGACGACGACCTGCTCTTCCACCGGAACCGGAGCGTTGAGTCCCTGCTTCAGTAGTTCGGTCAAGCGGTAACCGCGGTCGAGCTGCTGTTGGGACGACTTGTCGAGTTCCGAGCCGAAGGTCGCGAAGGACTCGAGGTCACGAAACTGCGCGAGGTCGATCTTGAGCGTTCCCGCGACCGTCTTCATGGCCTTGATCTGCGCCGCACCACCAACACGCGACACCGAGTTACCCACGTCGATAGCTGGTCGCACACCCGAGTAGAAGAGGTCGGACTGCAAGAAGACCTGGCCGTCGGTGATCGAGATGACGTTCGTCGGAATGTAGGCCGAGATGTCACCCGCCTTTGTCTCGATGATCGGCAGCGCTGTCAACGATCCCCCACCGAGTTCGTCGCTCAACTTCGCGGCGCGCTCGAGGAGACGACTGTGTAGATAGAACACGTCGCCGGGGTAGGCCTCGCGACCCGGTGGACGGCGAAGCAACAACGAGATCTGTCGGTAGGCCTCGGCCTGCTTCGAAAGGTCGTCGTAGACGACGAGTGCGTGCTCGCCCGCTTCCATCCACTCCTGGCCAATGGCGCAACCGGCGTAGGGCGCAAGGAACTTGAACGGTGCCGGGTCACCAGCGCCGGCGACGACGACGACCGTGTACTCAAAGGCGCCGAAGTCCTCAAGGGTCTTCACGGTCTGGGCCACCGAGGAGTTCTTCTGACCAATGGCGACGTAGATGCACTTCACGCCCTGGCCCTTCTGATTCAAGATGGTGTCGATGGCGACGGTCGTCTTACCAGTCTTGCGGTCACCGATGATGAGCTCGCGCTGACCGCGACCAATGGGCGTCATGGCATCGATGGCCTTGATGCCGGTCTGCAGCGGTTCGCCGACGGGCTGGCGGCCCGTGATGCCCGGAGCCTGGATCTCCATACGACGATGCTTGGGGTTGACTAGTGGTCCCTTGCCGTCAATGGGCTCACCCAGCGCGTTCACCACGCGCCCGAGTAGGGCGTCACCGACAGGCATCGAGAGAATTCGTCCCGTCGAGCGCACGACCTGCTCTTCTTCGATCTTGTCGACCGAGCCGAGCACCACGGCGCCGATGGTCTCCTCATCGAGGTTCATCGCGAGTCCGACGGTGCCGTCTTCGAACTCGAGAAGCTCGTTTACTTTCGCCGACGGCAGTCCCGACACGCGCGCGATGCCGTCACCAACCTCAACGACGCGTCCGACCTGCTCGGCCTCGACGGCCGGGTTGAATTCGGTCACGTGCTTACGCAGCGCCTCAGTGATCTCGCTAGCACTAATAGTGAGCTCAGTCATCAAGCATTCCTTTTCTTAGTCATTTCGATTTACAGCGGATTCGAGGATTCGACCCGAAGCAACGGCGTCGCGCAGAGCGCCCAGTCGACCTCGAGTCGTGGCGTCGAGGCGCAGGTCGCCAATCTCGACGAGTACGCCGCCCAACAAGTCAGGTTCTTCGGCGATCTGCAGTTCAACGTTCTTGCCCGTCAAGGCACTCAGTGATCCGACGAGTTCGCTCTGGCTGGCGTCGGTGAGCGAACGAGCGGTGTGGACGCGCGCGACGCGCCAGTCACGCGCCTGTGCGACGTAGTTCACGAGGAAGTCGAGCGTGCCCACGACGTCGCGGGGCCGCCCGCCAAGGACCGTGAAGCGCGCGAGCGACAGCGACACGGGATTGACTTTGCCTTCGAGGAGTTGGTTCGTGAGACCGAGGCGGGACTCGATCGGCGCGTCGCGGTCGAGCAGAAGGTGACGTAGTTCCGCGTTCCCATCGACCGTGCGGGCCCAGCGAAAGAGGTCGTCCTCAATGGTGGAGAAGCTCTCGGTGTCGGTCTCGTCGAGCAGGGCGTCGGCAAATCCGCCGACGCGACGACGTGCGTCGAGCAGGCCCAGGCTCCCGTGGTGGAACTCGCCACTTTCGAGAAGCGTTCGCGCAACGTGCGCCAACTCGTCGACGGAACGTGGGACTTCTTGCGCCGGAACCGACTCGGCGGCGTAGACGCTGAGGCGTAGAGCGTCGGAACTGACTTTGCCGGTCAAGAGGTCGCGAAGCACCTGGCCACGCGCCACGTTCGAGATCGAGGTGTCGCTCAACACGGCGCTGAGGTCAGCGCGGTTTTGGACCGTCGCCTCGAGCGCGTCGAGGTCACTGACCACCGTGGCGAGCACGGTCGCGTCAAGTCGGCCCAGCAGGGCGGCAGCGAATCCTTCGAGCTTAGGCAGCATGGCTAGTGGTTCGATCCCTTGGTGGCTTCGGCGTGGAGTGCCGCGACGGCTTCACGCACAAGGTCGTCGTGCGTGCTCTGGTCGACTTCGCGTCCGACGATCTTGGAGACCAGGTCGAAGACGATCTCGCCAATCCGAGCCGACGCTTCGTCGACGGCGTGTTGACGAGCCGCGACGACTTCACTTTGCGCCATAGCGACGATGCGGTCGTACTCCACTTGGGCCCGGCCACCAGCTTCGGCCTTCAGTCGGTCCGAGGTCTCTTGCGCGCCCGCGACGATGACTCGAGCCTGCTCGCGCGCTTCGGCGAGCACCTTGGCGCGCTCGTCGTCGGCGGCGGCCGCTTCGGCCCGTGCGGCGTCAGCCGCCGCGAGGGCGCTACGAATCTTCTCCTGGCGCCCCTCCATCGCTCGATTGAGCGGCGGCAAGATGTACTTCGTCATGAGGAACAATATGACCGCGACCACCAGCAGTTCTACGACGAACGTGCCGTTGGGTAAGAGGAAGATTGACGTCGCAATCATCTCGTGAGACCTACTTTCTTAATGTTCGACACTCGTGACGCTCCGGCGTTGGCGCGTCACGACCGAATTAGTGCTTTTCGAAGACGTAAACGAAGACGACCATGAACAGCAGGTTGATGAAGTACATCGCCTCCACCAGGCCCACCGTCAAGAAGAAGTACTGACGTGCCTTGTTTTCGATCTCGGGCTGACGCGCGATGGCCGCGATGGTCTGGCTACCGGCCAAACCGTCACCGATCGCCGCACCGATAGCGCCGCCGCCGAGGGCGAGACCGCCGCCAACGAGGGCACCCGCGATGCGTACCGCACTAGCGACAGTGTCTGTATTTGCCATGAATCATTTCCTCCTGGGTTTGTTAATGCGAGGTCTCTAAAACCGGTTCGTGTTCTTCGTGGCTGGTAGCGAACGCGAAGTACAGAACCGTCAACAACATAAAGATGTACGCCTGGATGAGCCCGATGAAGAGGTCGAAGGGCTTCCAAATAAGTTCGCCGAGCGGCGAGACGAAGATGGGCAACAGCGAGACCATGACCGCGATCATGAGGCCACCCGAGAACAAGTTGCCAAAGAGACGGAAGGTCAGGGTGATGGGTTTCGTGATCTCTTCGATCACGTTGATGGGCGTCAGAGCCAAGTAGGGCTCTTTGTAGTGTCGGAAGTAGCCACGAATACCGCGAGCTCGAAACGACTCGATATGCACCCAGGCGATCACGAAGAGCGCCATCGCGAGGGGCAGGTTCACGTCGCTCGTGGGCGCGGGCAGAATCTCGGCCGACGAACCCGGGTGCAGCGCGGAGGGGATGAAGCCGATCCAGTTGCAGATCAGGATGAAGAGAAAGAGGGTGACGCCGATCGGGACGAATCGCCGACCCTTGGGCCCGATCGCCGAGTCGGCGAGGTCATTGACCTGCTCGACGAGGAGCTCCCACATGAGTTGCAGTTTGCCGGGCACGCCGTCGGTGACCTTGGCGCGCACGCGAAAGCCCATGTAGAGAAGGATCGCTGCGGCCAGGAGCGTTGACGTGACGATATCGGTGTCAATCGTGAGACCGAAGACGTGCGCCACGGGGTGCACGCCGACACTGATATTCCCCGACGCCATCAGCATTCCCACTACATGCCTCCCTGGTTCGCCATGACACGTAGAACGTTCATGACGAAGACGATTTGATAAAGAACAAGCCCTGACACAATACCGATTCCCAAGGGTGCGTTAAGAAAAACGGCGCCGAGGATGAGTACTGTGACCCCGGCTAGTCGCAGCGTGGTCTTTCCGCCGATTTGACGTCGAACGGCCTTCGTACTTTGTTCGCCTCGCAACTCGACGTTGGCGGCTTGGGAGTCAAGGAATCGCAGATTGAGAATCGCGAGGCCGACACCGAGTGCGACGCCCAAGGCGGCGAGGGGTGGTGCGACGAAAATAGCGACAAAGAAGGCCACAACGCCGACCGCGATCGCCGACAGGGTGGTTCGGCGCAGGAGACGTGGGAGGGTATTTGCGGGCAGGTTTTCTAGCAAGGACGGTCAATTTTAGAGGAAGCGTCGAACGAGTTTTATTACACTCGCCACGGCCGCGACCGTTCCTAACACTATCCCCAATAACAGACCCCAAGGAGCGGTCCGCCAGACGTGGTCCGCCCAAAGTCCCAGCAGGACGCCGACGGCGAGGCAACTGGCGATCGTCGTGCCCATCGACGCGAAGGCCGCAAGGCCGGGCAGGTTCTTCATCGTTGATTTCTCCTGGTCCGAATCGCCCGGAGGACCCTCGTCACCAGCTGGACTCACGGGGAGACGACTTCGTCGGCGACGTCGGCTTCTTCGCGACGGCGACGATGGCGCCAACGAAGGGGGCTGAACCAGGTGAAAAGGGCGATGACGAGGACCGCCACGCCTAGGGGGATAAACACGTTGGCCCGAGTATCGAAGAGCGGCAACAACACGAACCCGCAGAGCAGCGCCGTCCAGGCCCAGAGAATAATGACGGTTCGCCGATGCCCGTGGCCGAGGCGCATGAGTCGGTGGTGGATGTGGTTCTTGTCGGGCGTGTGAAAGCCCTGCCCCGAGGCCGTTCGTCTCGCGAATGCCCACACAGCGTCGACGAGTGGAACACCCAAGATGAAGACCGGAATCAAGAGGGGCGCGAAGAAGAAGAACGTCACGCCACTGGCCGGAGGGGTTCTACCGCCGATCACCATGGTCGAGGCACTCATCAGAAGACCAAGCATCAGCGCGCCGGCGTCGCCCATGAAGAGTTTCGCGGGGTGGAAGTTGTCGCGTAGGAATCCAATGCAGATGCCGCAGGTGAGCGCTGCGATAAGCGGCCCAACGTTCGTCACGGGCAACAGGCCCAGACGCTCGAGACGCAACCCATAGAGACACAGCGTCCCCGACGCGATGCCGACGATGCCGGCCGCCAGACCGTCGAGCCCGTCGATGAGGTTGACGGCGTTCGAGAGCGCGAACACCCACACCGCCGTGATCACGGGCAGAATCGAGGGGCCCAAGACAATGAAGCCCGCGAAGGGCAGTTTGAGCTGGTACATCGTGGCACCACTGAAGTAGAGGACCGAGGCGGCGAGGAACTGCCCGGCCACCTTCGCCGGTGCGCTCATCTCACGAAAGTCATCAAGCACACCGACGACGAAGATCACGCCGGTGGCGAGTAGTACGCCGAGCATCTCGTGCGACGACGTGATCACGATGCGCAGGGAGGGAATGAGAAAGGCGAAGAGCAGCGCGATACAGAAGCCGACGAGCATCGCGCCCCCGCCGCCGTAGGGAGTCACCTTGCTGTGGACCTTACGTTCGTCGGGCAGGGCGACGTATCCGACGCGCAGCGAGATCGCGCGCGCGGGTCGGTTCGCGATCAAGGTGACAACGGCCCCGACCACGATGACGGCGAGGTACGCGGCAATATTGCCCATGAACTACTTCGTAAAGTTCGCGTACGGGTTGAAGTTGGCGCAAAGGGCCGCGATATCGTTGCGTACTTCAACGAGTGCGTCCTCGTCGTCGCGCTTGCGCAGCGCCCGAGACATCAGCGACGCGATGGCCTCGAACTCATTCTCCTTCATTCCCGCGGTGGTCTCGGCCGACGTGCCGACACGGAGTCCCGACGTCACGAAGGGGCTGCGCGGATCATCCGGGATCGTGTTGCGATTGGTCGTGATGCCGGCGCGGTCGAGGACCTCTTGGGCAACTTTACCCGTGAGCTCCGCGTCAAAGTCGCGCAAGTCCAACAGCACCATGTGATTCTCCGTGCCCCCCGACACCAAGCGGAAACCCTCGTTCGCGAGCGCGCGGGCAAAGGCCTTGGCGTTCGCGACGATCTGCTCGGTGTACACGGAGAAACTTGGCTGGCTCGCTTCCTTAAAGGCCACGGCCTTCGCGGCGATGACGTGCTCAAGGGGACCACCCTGCTGGCCGGGGAAGACCGCGGAGTCAATCTTCTTCGCGTGCTCTTCTCGACAAATGATGGCACCCCCGCGTGGACCGCGCAGCGTCTTGTGCGTCGTGAACGTCACGACGTCGGCGTAGGGCACGGGATTCGGATGAGCACCACCAGCGATGAGTCCGGCCACGTGCGCGGAGTCGAACATCAACATCGCGCCCACTTCGTCAGCAATCTCTCGAAAGGGCGCTGGATCGATCCGTCGGGCGTAGGCCGTCGCGCCCGCGACGATCAATTTCGGTCGGTGCGCCAGCGCGAGCTCGCGCACGTTGTCGAAGTCAATTTGCTCACCAGGCGCCGCCGGATCGTCCGAGCGTGGTGTCACGCCGTAGGAGACGAACTTCCAATACTTTGACGTGATGGACGCCGGCGATCCGTGCGTGAGGTGCCCACCTTGATCGAGACGCATCGCAAGGATCGTGTCGCCCGGGTCCAACAGTGCTTCGTAGACCGCGACGTTGGCGTTGGCGCCACTGTGGGGCTGGACGTTCGCGTGATCGGCCCCGAAGATCGCGGTGAGGCGTCGCCGCGCCAAGTCCTCGATCTCGTCGACGACGTAATTGCCGCCGTAGTAGCGACGTCCGGGATAGCCCTCGGCGTACTTATTGGTCAGAATTGATCCGGCCGCCGCCAACACCGAGGGCGACGCGAAGTTCTCGCTCGCGATGAGTTGCACAGTGGTTGTTTGACGGTCCCACTCCGCCGCCAAGAGCGAGGTGATCTCGTCATCGTTGACGATCCAGGCGTCTAAGGGCGATGATCCCACGTAACTACTTCTCCTCGCGCGCTAACTCGCTGTCGAGTTCGCGTATTTTTTCGATCCGGCCCTCGTGTCGCGGCTGCGGCGCGGCGTTGAGCCACGCCTCCATCGTCTCTATGGCGACGATCGTTCCCGTGAGGCGTCCACCCAAACAGAGCACGTTGGCGTGATTGTGCTCACGTGACAAGTGACCCGAGGTGACGTCGTGCACTACGGCCGCTCGCACGCCCGGAATCTTGTTGGCGGCGATCGCGATGCCGATGCCCGAGCCACAACAAGCGACCCCGAGTTCGGCCTCGCCCGAGACCACTGCTCTTCCCACCGCCGCGCCGAAGTCGGGGTAGTCGACTGGTTCGTTGGCGCTGTCAGTACCGAGATCGAGCACATCGTAGCCCCAGCCAATCAGCGTGGTCTTGAGAAGGGTCTTGAGGTCGTAACCGGCGTGATCTGAACCCATGGCGATGCGCATTATTACCACCATACCCGTACCACTTCGCTGTTCCACGACGAAGGGACGGCGCGTGAGGAGAAGTTTTGTCGACGATGATGTCGCCAATCGTTGACCCCTGACGAGCCCAGGTTTCCACATTCAACTCGTAACTAGGCTTTGCGCATGAAGCATGTCCTGCTCGCGCCGCCGCTCTCCTCGACGCTCGACACGTCGTCAGATTCCTTCCAAAAGAACCGCGCCGACATGCTTGAACAGGTCGGCGTCATTGACGAACTTCTCGACGAAGCCGCAGCGGGCGGTGGCGAAAAAGCCATGGAGCGGATGCGCTCGAGGGGCAAATTGCCAGTTCGCGAGCGCATCGCCAACGTGCTCGACCCTGACTCTCCATTCCTCGAAATCTCCGCCCTCGCGGGCTACGACTCGGACTACACCATTGGCGGGGGCATGGTGGTGGGCATCGGCGTCATCGCGGGCACCGAGTGCCTGATCATGGCCAACGACCCTTCGGTCCTCGGTGGCGCGCTCACCTTGTACTCAGCCAAGAAGTGGATGCGCGCCCTGGAAATTGCGCGCGACAACCAGATCCCCTACGTCAGCTTCGTCGAGTCGGCCGGCGCGGACCTGCGCGTCGG
This sequence comes from Acidimicrobiaceae bacterium, assembly GCA_003141815.1. GTDB lineage: Bacteria > Actinomycetota > Acidimicrobiia > Acidimicrobiales > RAAP-2 > RAAP-2. The sequence goes on from PLNQ01000117.1 coordinate 23,832, forward strand.
TAGCGGCGGTGGCGGGCGCATGCAGACCGGCCACTTCGCCGAGAGTGGACGATTCTTCTACGACCTCATCGAACTCTCGAAGATGCGCGTGCCGACGGTCAGCGTGGTCTTTGGATCGTCGACCGCGGGAGGCGCCTACCAACCCGGTCTTTCGGACTACAACATTCTCGTCAAGGACCAGTCGAAAATCTTCCTCGCCGGTCCCCCGCTCGTGAAGATGGCCACGGGCGAAGAGTCCGACGACGAGACTCTGGGCGGCGCACTCATGCACGCCGAGGTCTCGGGACTCGGCGACTACTTCGCCGAGGACGAGATGGACGCCATTCGCTTGTGTCGCGAAGTGGTGTCGCACTTGAACTGGCGAAAGAAAGGTCCCGGTCCGTCGCTCGAGAGCGACGGACCGGTCCACGACCCCGAGGAACTTCTCGGCATCGTGAGTCGCGACCTTCGCCAGAGCGTCGACGTGCGCGACGTGATCGCTCGCGTCGTCGACGGTTCGCGCTTCGAAGAGTTCAAGGCTCGCTACGGCTCGACACTCATCTGTGGCTGGTCGAGCATCCACGGCTACCCGGTGGGCATCCTCGGCAACAACGGCGTCATCCACCCCCACGCCGCCGAGAAAGCTGGCCAGTTCGTGCAGCTCTGCAATCAGATAGACGTCCCCCTCATCTTCTTGCAAAACATCACCGGTTACATGGTGGGTAAAGAGGCTGAAGCTGAGGGCATCATCAAAAAGGGATCGCAGATGTTGAACGCGGTCACGAACTCCACCGTGCCGCACCTGACGGTAATCATCGGCTCGTCGTATGGCGCGGGCACGTACGGGATGTCCGGGCGCGCCTTCAACAATCGCTTCACCTTCCTCTGGCCCACCGCGAAGGTCGCTGTCATGGGACCCAAGCAGATCGCGGGCGTGATGTCCCAAGTACGCCGAGCGCAGGCCGAGCGCAAGGGTCTCCCATTCGACGTAGCCGAAGACGCCAAAATCGTGGCGATGGTGGAGGCGTCCCAGGAGAAAGGTTCGCTGGCCTTGGCGGCGACGGGTGCCGTCAGTGACGACGGCATCATCGATCCGCGCGACACTCGCACCGTGCTCGGTTTCTGCCTGTCGGTGGTGCGCAGCCGCCCCGTCGAGGGTGCGACGAGTTACGGAGTCTTTCGACTGTGACGTTCACAACCATCATGGTGGCCAATCGTGGCGAGATCGCGCGACGCGTCATTCGCGGCGCCCACGCCGTAGGTCTACGTTGCGTCGCGGTGTACGTGGACGTTGACGCCGACGATCTCTACGTGCGCGAAGCCGACGTCGCGATGCGCCTCGCCACGAACTACCTCGACGGCGAGGCGATTCTCGCGGCCGCGAAGATGAGCAGCGTCGAAGCCATTCACCCCGGGTACGGATTCCTCTCGGAGAACGGCGACTTCGCGGCGAACGTTGAAGCGGCTGGTCTCGTGTGGATTGGCCCCTCGCCCCGGGTCATCGACTCGATGGGTGACAAGCTCGCGGCGAAAAGGCTCGCGAAACGAGCGGGCGTGGCGGTGCTTCCGTCGAGTGAGGACCCCAACGACGCTTCGTCCATTGGCTACCCCCTCATGGTCAAGGCCGTCGCCGGCGGCGGTGGCAAGGGAATACGCGTCGTAACCGACGCCACGCAACTCGACGAAGCCGTCGCGGCGGCCCAGCGTGAGGCGAAGAGCAGTTTCGGCGACGATCGCATCTTCATCGAGCGCTACCTTGCCTCGTCGCGTCACGTGGAAATCCAGATACTGGGTGATCGTTACGGGAATCTTGTGCACCTCGGCGAGCGCGACTGTTCGATCCAGCGCCGCCATCAGAAACTTATCGAGGAGTCACCCTCGCCCATCGTTGACGAGGACTTACGTCGCGCCATGGGCGCCGCGGCGCTCGATCTCGCCCGGCTGATCGGCTACAAGTCCGCGGGAACCGTCGAGTTCCTCGTCGACGATGAGACGCACGACTTCTACTTCCTGGAAGTGAACACTCGCCTTCAAGTCGAACATCCCGTCACGGAAGAAGTGACGGGCATCGATCTCGTTCGAGAGCAACTGCGTGTCGCCCAAGGCGAACGTCTCGGCTACGGGCAAGACGACGTGCACTTTTCGGGAAGTGCCATCGAGGTCCGCCTCTGTGCGGAGGACCCGAGCGTGGGCTTCCTCCCGGCAACGGGCACACTCTTCGCGTACGAGACGCCGAGCGAGCCTCTGGTGCGCTGGGAAAGCGGCGTCGAACGAGGTTCAGTCGTCACCGTTTCCTTCGATCCCCTCCTCGCCAAGGTCATCGCGCACGCCCCCACCCGCGTCGAGGCCGCCGCGACCCTCGCGCGAGCCCTCGAGCGGTTGCATCTCGGTGGGGTGACGACGAATCGCGACTTCTTGGTGGCGACACTTCGTAGCGAACACTTTCTCGCGGGTGACACGACGACCGACTTCATCGAGCGCTTCGATTCCCCACGCGAACTTCCCTTTTGTGAGGAGGAGTTGGTCGCGGCGGCGAGCGCGGGCGCACTATGGCTTCAAGGGGAGCGCCGAGCCAACGCCGAGGTTCTTCATCAGGTACCCAGCGGTTGGCGCAACGCCCGATTGCCGCGCCAGCGCACGTCGCTCCTATTTGGTCACCAACAAATGGACCTCAACTACGCGTTACGTCGCGATGGAACGTTCGATCTCGGGGCTCACGGTTCGGCTCGCGTCCATCACTGGAACGAGTCAGCGATCGACCTCGAGCTGAACGGATATCGCAGCACGTCGCGCGTGACGAGAGCGGGCGAGAATCTCTACGTACAGATCCTGCGCGGCACCGTGGCCTTCAAGATCGTCTCGCGCTTTGACGTCCAACACGGCGAAATCACACCTGGTGGTCTCAACGCGCCCATGCCTGGACTCATTCTCGACGTTCGCGTCAGCGCCGGACAACACGTCAACGCCGGTGAGACGATGGTCGTGATGGAAGCAATGAAGATGGAGCACGTCATCAGCGCGCCAAGCTCGGGAACCGTGAGCGAAGTGCTGGTCACCAAGGACCAGCAGGTCGACAACGGCGCACCACTTCTCACTTTCGACCCCGACGACACCACGAACGAGACCTAACGATGGCGGCGCCACTGCGAATCGCCAACTGTTCGGGTTTCTTCGGTGATCGTCTTTCGGCCGCAAACGAGATGGTCAACGACGGTCCCATCGACGTTTTGACGGGCGACTGGCTGGCCGAGTTGACCATGCTCATCTTGGCGCGGACCCAGGCGAAAAACCCTGGTGTCGGGTACGCCCGAACCTTTGTGACCCAGATGGAACAGGTCATGGGCACCTGCCTGGAGCGAGGCATCAAGGTCGTCTCCAATGCCGGAGGCCTCAACCCCGAGCGCTGCGCCGAGGCCGTCGCCGAGGTCGCCGCCACGCTCGGTCTCTCGCCCGTGATCGCGTACGTCAACGGCGACAACCTCATGGGGCGCCTGGAAGAACTGCAACGAGCTGGCGTCGATCTGGCACACTTCGAAACCGGTGAACCAGTCGGTGACGTCTCGCGATTCATCACGGCCAACGCCTACCTGGGCTGCTTTGGCATTGCCGAGGCGTTGTCGATGGGTGCCGACATCGTCGTCACCGGTCGCGTCACCGACGCGGCGCTCGTTTGCGGTCCTGCGGCCTGGCATCACCAGTGGCGCCGAGACGACCTCGACGCCCTCGCGGGTGGCGTTGTCGCTGGTCACGTCATCGAGTGCGGCGCGCAGGTGACCGGCGGTAACTACTCCTTCTTTCGCGAGGTGCCGGGCATGGTCCGAGTCGGTTTTCCTTGGGTGGAGGTTGCCGAGGACGGGTCCTCGGTCGTTGGCAAGCACGACGGTACCGGTGGCGAAGTCTCAGTCGGCACCGTCACCTCACAGTTGCTCTACGAGATCGGTGGACCTTCGTACCTCGGCCCCGACGTGTCGGCCCGATTCGACACGATTCACCTCGAACAGATCGCGCCGGACCGCGTGCGCATCAGCGGCACCAAGGGTGAAGCGCCGCCGTCGACACTCAAGGTTGCGATGAATGAGGTCGGTGGCTATCGCAAGGACTTGAACGTCGCCCTCACGGGACTCGACATCGAGGAAAAGGCCCGCCTCGTCGAAGAAGCGTTCTGGCTGTCCTGCCCGTTTGTGCCGAGTGATTTTCAAAGCGTCACGACGAGACTCGTTCGAACCGATAAGCCCGACCCCGCGACGAACGAAGAGGCGGTCGCCACCTGGCGTCTCACCTTGAAGGATGGTGACGAGCGCAAAGTGGGTCGCGCCGTCGCCGACGCCGTCGTGGAACTCGCGTTGGCGAGCATTCCGGGGTTCTTCATTCCGGGCGCGAGCCCGTCCGCGGGTTCCGCATTTGGCGTCTATCGACCGGCCGTCGTGCCGAGCAATCTGGTTCCCCAGTACGTGACGGTCTTGGGTGGCAAGAGAACGACGATTGACTCGGTCGCGCCGACCACTAGCGCCGACGTCGTCGTCGACGAAAGTGTTAATGACATCGTCATCAGTGGTCGTACGACGATGGCACCCCTGGGCATTCTCTTCGGCACACGATCGGGCGACAAGGGCGGTCACGCCAATCTCGGGATCTTCGCGCGTAATGACGAGGCCTGGGTCTGGCTTGACGGCTTCCTCTCGATCGAGGAGATTCGCCGACTCTTGCCCGAGACTAGGCCACTGGTCATCGATCGTTACCGACTACCCACGCTACGTTCACTTAACTTCGTCATACACGACCTGCTCGAAGAGGGCGTCGCCGCCTCAACTCGCCAAGACGCCCAAGCCAAGGGGCTCGGTGAGTGGCTGCGCAGTCGCTACGTTCCGATCCCAACCGCACTCCTCGATTCCCCGTGACGAACGCTGAGTCCACCGTTGAGGAGTCGAGCGAGTTGGACGCAGTGCGTCGCGATCTCGTCGATGAACAGAACGCGCTCGACGAAATCGTCGGCGTCTTTTCGGATGATGACTGGCGCCGAGAAACGCCGAGTCCCGGATGGAGCGTCACGGACCAGATCGGCCACCTGGCCTACTTCGATACCAGCGCCGCGACGGCGATCACTGATCCGGACGCCTTTCGCGTTGGGGTGAGTGAACTTGTGGCTGGCGCGACGAAAGGGGGAATGGATGAGTTCATCCTCGGCCCGTTTCGGGATCTCTCGACGAAGGAGAAGTTAGTTACGTGGCGCCGCGCGCGGACGAAACTCGCGGAAGCCGCCCTCTCACTTCGCGACGAGACGCGCGTTCCTTGGTACGGACCGTCCATGAACGCGAAGTCGTTCCTCGGCGCTCGTCTCATGGAGACGTGGGCCCACGGCACTGACGTCGCGGACGCGCTGAGCGTTGAGCGAAGCGCGACGGACCGCCTGCGCCACGTCGCGCAACTCGGCTTCATCACGAGGAAGTGGTCGTACCTGGTACGCGGCGAAGAACTTCCCACGGGTGACGTCCGACTCGAACTCACCAATCCTGCGGGCGGTCTGTGGACGTGGGGTCGCGACGACGCCGAGGACATCGTCAAGGGTCCCGCCGAAGATTTTTGTCTCGTCGTGACCCAGCGACGTCACGTCGACGACACGTCGCTCGTAACTGGCGAACTCGGCTATCACTGGTTGGTGAGGGCACAGGCGTTCGCCGGCGGCGCGAGTGACGGACCGAAGCCGAGGAGCATCCAGTGAACGTCGTGGAGACCGGAACCGTCGACGGCGTGATGACAATCACCCTCGACGACCGAGAGCGTCGCAACGCTCTCAGTATTCAACTCCTTCGTGAGCTCATGACCGCAATCGATGAAGCGGAGAGGAACGCGGACGTGCGCGTCGTCGTCGTCACGAATCGTGGTTCAACGTTTTGCGCCGGCGCGAATCTGGTCGAACGCTCGAGTCCCAGCGAACCTGACAGCGAGGACGTCGTCGAGATGAGCGAGATCTTTCGGCGCATTCGCCACTCGCCAAAGCCTTTTGTTGGTCGCCTCGCCGGTCACTGCGTCGCAGGAGGTGTCGGGCTCGCGGCGGTGATGGATATCTCGGTCGCCATTGACACAGCGAAATTCAGCTTTACGGAAGTTCGACTTGGCGTCGCGCCAGCGATCATCTCCGTAGTATGCCTACCCAAGATGCGTCTCGCCGACGCGCAGAACGCCTTTCTTCGAGGTAATCGTTTCGCCGCCGAAGAAGCCGCGCGTATGGGACTCATTAGCAACGCCGTCCCACCCGAGGACATCGATCACGAGATCAAAGCCATCGTGAACGACCTTCTCGCGGGCGAACCCCACGCCCTAGCCGTCGCGAAGCAACTCACCACCTCGTTCGGGTCAATGTCAGAAGAAGAGGCGGCCGCCTGGACGGCCCAACTTTCGGACGAGCTCTTCCACAGTGACGAAGCACGTGAAGGGATTTCTGCATACTTAGAAAAGCGCCCCGCGTCGTGGGTAAGGAAACTCTCGTCCGACCAATAACGCCGCGAGTACTACGCGCGTACCTACGCGAGAACTCGTCCCACTTCGTCGGCCTTGATGGCGCCGTCGCGAAGGATCTGCCACTCGTTCTCGTGCACTTGAACGACCGTCGAGACGTCCCCGGCGCGTTCACCCCCGTCGAGGACAGCGTCTAACGTTTCAGTCTCGCCAAAGACGGCGAGGACCTCAGCCGCGTTGTGGCACGGCGGTACCGAGTGTTCATTCGCGCTCGATACCACCAGCGGCCCGGTCTGCGCCAACACCTCACGCAGTAGCTCGTCATCGGGTAGGCGAAAACCAACCGTGTCGATACCGCTCCCGACACGGCGCGCCAGTTCAGAAGGAACGTCCACCACGATGGTCAGCGCGCCGGGCCAGAACGCGTCACTGAGCTTGCGCGCGTTCGGTGGCAACGTGACACCCAAGATCTCGATCGACGAGATCGCGCCCACGAGTATCGGCAGCGCCACGGTGCTCGGACGGCGCTTCATCGAAAAGACCTTCGCGATCGCGTCATCGTGCTCGAGTGAGGCCGCGAGCCCGTACACCGTATCGGTCGGCACGGCCACTACCCCACCCTCGTTGAGAAGACGTACGGCTTCGTCGCGATCGACGACGATGCTCATCGACGCGCCACCATCATTCGTGGATGACCTGCGAGGTCATCGAGGTCGCGCACATCAGAAAAACCCGCGGACCGTGTCGCGCCGATTACCGCGTCACGATGGGTGTTGGCGTGTTCACAGACGAGCACGCCGCCGGGCTTGAGCCACGTCATCGCTTGGGCGATGATGATCTCGAGGTCGGCGAAGCCCGTCACACCCGACGCGTCTGGCGCCACGATGGCGCCTCTCGGTTCGTAGCGAAGGACTGGGTCGAGCTCGGCGAACTCCTCGTCACCCACGTAGGGAGGGTTCGCGACGATGAGATCGACGCGGGCGTGCAGCGACGGGTCCACGTCGTCGAACCACGACGAGTGAACGAACGTCACCGCGAGCAACTCATGCTTTAGTGCGTTACGTTGCGCGAGCGCGATCGCGTCGAGCGATTCGTCGACGGCGACCAACGTCGCCGCGACGCCGAGCGTGCGAAGTTCGTCGAGCAGAGCGAGTCCGATGGCGCCCGATCCACAGCCGAGATCCATGATGAGCGGTTCGCTGATGTCCGTGCGAAGAATCTCCGTGAGTGCTACAGAGACCAACTCCTCGCTCTCGGGGCGAGGGATGAGGACCCGTTCGTCGACGTCGAGGTCGAGTGAGCAGAAGGGCCAGTGGCCAATGACGTACTGCAAAGGCTCTCCGTCACGGCGCCGCCGAGCGGCTGCCTGAAGGGCCTCGTCGTTCGAGCCGAACTCTTCGACGAGCCAGCGAGCTTCTCGCCGATCGAGACCGCCTTGGACGAGCTCGGTCACGGACTCAGCGTTAACGTCCGTCACTCTCGGCCAACTGGCGCGCTCGCTTGTCCGCCAAGAGCGCGTCGACGTAGGGATCGAGGTCGCCCGCCAGCACCGCGTCGAGCGAATAGTTCGTCAAATTGATCCGGTGGTCGGTGACCCGGTTCTCCTTGAAGTTATAGGTGCGAATCTTCTCACTTCGCCCACCACTACCCAGCTGCGATCGCTTGAGATCACCGAGTTCACTGGCCTGGGCGTCCTGGGCGGCCTTCAAGAGCCGAGCGCGCAGAACGATGAGGGCCTTTGCGCGATTCTGAATCTGACTCTTCTCGTCTTGCATCGAGACCACGATGCCAGTGGGCAAGTGGGTGATGCGAACGGCCGAGTCGGTCGTGTTCACGCTCTGGCCGCCGGGGCCCGACGAGCGATAGACGTCGATCTTGAGATCGTTTGTGTTGATGTCGACGTCGACCTCTTCGGCCTCGGGCAGTACCGACACCGTCGCGGACGACGTGTGCACGCGACCCTTGGCTTCGGTGACCGGAACACGTTGTACGCGGTGCACGCCGGCTTCAAACTCAAGGCGCGCCCACGCGTCGTCACCCTTGATGAGGTAGATCGCCTCGTCGAGGCCGCCCTGGTCGGACTCGCGCTCTTCGATGACCTCGAGTTTCCAACCGCGCGCCGCCGCGTAGCGGCGATACATCTCGGCGAGGTCCGCCGCAAAGAGATTGGCTTCTTCGCCACCTTCGGCGCCGCGAATCTCCAAGATGACGCTTCGACCTTCGTTGGGGTCGTGGGGAAGCAGGAGTGTTTCCAGTTCGAGTTCGAGTGCGGCGATACGTTCTTCGGCGGCATTGACCTCTTCGCGCCAGGACTCTCGATCAGCACCCTCGGTCTCGTTGAACATCTCACGGGCCGTGGCCAGGTCGTCGCGCGCGCCCTGTAAGTCGACCCAGGCGACGTTGATCTCACTGAGTTCTTTGTGACGGCGCGAAAGGTCACGCAGACGCGTGAGGTCGCTGGCGACGTCGGGTTCCGAGAGCTGGGCCTCTACGGAGTAAAACTCACTCTGAAGGACGTTCAGCGTCTCGTCGATGGAGCGCACAAAACTCGCTGAGCGCTCGAGGACCTAAGCCTTCGGCGCGCGCGCCTTCGTCTTTTGTGCGTAACGGCGCTGAAAGCGCTCGACGCGGCCACCGGTGTCGACGAGCTTCTGCTTGCCGGTAAAGAAGGGGTGGCATTCGTTGCAGAGCTCAATGCGGATCGACGACTTGGTCGATTCGGTCGTAAAGGTGTTGCCGCACGAGCAAGTAACGCTTGCTTCTCCGTAAGTGGGGTGGATATCTGGCTTCATGATGCTCCTTCGTGCGAAGAGTGAGTTTAGCGGGAAATTAGTTGGTCGGCGCCGGGCCCCGGGCGATCTCGGCCAGGAACTCGTCGTTTGACTTGGTGGATTTGAGCTTGTCGATCAAGAGTTCGAGTCCCGCGGCGTCGCGGCCCTCGGCGGCCAGACCGTTCAAGACGCGGCGCAACTTCCATACCTGCGGCAGCGCTTCGGGGCTGAAGAGCAGTTCTTCTTTTCTGGTCGACGAGCCGTTCACGTCAATGGCCGGGTAGAGACGGCGCTCGGCCAAACGACGGTCGAGGCGAAGTTCCATGTTGCCGGTCCCCTTGAACTCTTCGAAGATAACTTCGTCCATCTTCGAACCCGTTTCGACGAGGGCACTCGCGAGAATGGTGAGCGATCCCCCCTCTTCGATGTTGCGGGCCGCACCGAAGAACTTCTTGGGCGGGTACAGGGCACCCGAGTCCACACCACCGGACATGATGCGTCCGGTCGCGGGCGCGGCCAAGTTGTAGGCGCGCGCGAGGCGCGTGATGCCGTCGAGGATGATCACGACGTCGCGGCCCTGCTCGACGAGGCGCTTCGCGCGCTCGATGCAGAGCTCGGCCACGTGAGTGTGCTCCTCGGCCGGACGGTCGAAGGTCGATGAGATGACTTCACCCTGGACGCTTCGACGGATGTCGGTGACCTCTTCGGGACGCTCGTCCACGAGGAGCACCATCAGGTGGACCTCGGGATTGTTCACTTCGATCGACTGGGCGATCTGCTTCATGATCGTCGTCTTACCGGCCTTGGGGGGCGAGACGATGAGTCCGCGCTGGCCCTTGCCAATAGGCGACAAGAGGTCGACGATGCGTGGAGTGAGGTCGAGCTTGCCCTCGTTGGTTTCGAGGTTCAACTTCTCGTCGGGAAAGAGGGGCGTCAAGTCCTCGAAGCGCGGACGCAGACGCGCGACTTCGGGGTCGACGCCCGCAACGGTGTCGACGCGCAACAGCGCCGGGTACTTCTCGTTCGAGGCGGCCGGTCGAAAACCGCCAACAATGGTGTCGCCCTTACGGAGGTGGTAACGACGAACTTGGTTGATGGAGACGTAGACGTCATTAGGCGACGCGTGGTAGCCCTTGGTACGCAAGAAGCCGTAGCCGTCGTCGCGTAGATCGAGCAGACCTTCGACTTCGACGAGATCGCCCGCGTAGGGTTGATCGGCGTTGGGCATGGAGTCACCCGTAAAACGCTCGCGACCGTTTCGATTGCGACGATTGCGACGACTGCGATTATTCGTGTCGTTCGAGAACTCCCGGGGCTGACGTTCAGGTCGTGTCTGGGTGAACGGACGGGCCGTGGGTCGCTCCGACGGCGCGACGGCTTCGGAGACGGGGGGTTCACTCTGGGTAGTCTTTTCGACCTTGGTGTCGGCGTCGAACTCACCGATTAGGTCTTCGAAGTCATCGTCGGGAGTGGCGACGGTGCGACGAGAGCGCACGGCACGAGTCGTAGGGGTACTTGAGACCTCGGGTGTTTCGCCCATGATGGCCTCGATGAGTGCGGCTTTGGTGGCGCGGGTCGATGCCTCAACGCCCTTTACTTTGGCGATCGTTTGGAGATCTTCGCGAGTTTTGGACTCGAGATCCGAACGGTCTGGAGAAGGCTTAATAGCCATGCATGATCCTTTCACGCCGCCCGCAACGATACGTCGGGTGGAGAAGAAAATCGGGAAATGTCGTCTCGGAAGAGATTCCTTACGTCGGTACAACCGAACGGACGACAACCACAAGTGTAGCCGACGTCGCGAACAAAGTAAACAAACCTAGGAAAGCTTGGCCAAGAGTGCACTCAGTGACGCGTCCACGACGTCGGGCGACGCACTCGATCCTACGGCCGTGTCCGGATCCTTCAGACCATTACCCGTCAAGACGCACACCACCGTCGAACCCTTAGGGACGCCGAACTTCAACAGTCCCGCCACTGACGCGGCCGACGCTGGTTCACAGAATACGGACTCGTGTCGCGCGACGTAATGATAGGCGTCGAGAATTTCCTCATCGGTGACGGCGCGGATGTCGCCGAGGGACTCGTGAATCACCTCGAGGGCCGGCACCCAGCTCGCGGGGTTACCAATGCGAATGGCCGTGGCGATCGTTTCAGGGTTGGCGACGGGATGGCCGAGCACGATCGGTGCGGCACCGGCCGCTTGGAACCCCCACATTTTGGGAAGTGTCGAACAGCGTTTGGCGAAGTGGTACTGAGTGAATCCCCGCCAATAGGCGGTGATGTTCCCGGCGTTACCCACGGGGATCGAGAGGATGTCGGGAGCCTTACCCAAGACGTCGACGATCTCGAAAGCGCCGGTCTTTTGGCCCTCGATGCGGTCGGGGTTGATTGAGTTCACGATCGTGATGGGTAGGTGTTGTGTGAGTTCTCGTGCCAAGTTAAGAGCTTGATCGAAGTTGCCACGAATCTGAAGAACCTGAGCGCCGTAGATGATTGCTTGCGCCAGTTTGCCCAGCGAGATCTTGCCCTCGGGAACGAGGACGACACAGTCCATGTTGGCCTTGGCCGCGTACGCCGCGGCCGCCGCCGACGTGTTGCCCGTCGAACCGCAAATCACCGTCTTCGCGCCCTGCGCCTTCGCTTTAGTGATCGCCATGGTCATGCCGCGATCCTTGAACGATCCTGAGGGGTTCATTCCCTCGCACTTCAGCCATACGTCGGCTTCGAGTCGTTCCGAGAGTCGATCGGCGTGCAGCAGCGGCGTGTTCCCCTCTTGCAGGGTGACGACGTCGTGAATACCGTCGAGATCGAGCCAATCGGCATACTCCTTCAGCAGTCCTTGCCAACCGGTCACTCAAAACTCCCGTCGATAACTCGAATGCAAGCGCCGACGGACTCGACCGAATCGGACGCCGCCAATTCGTCCACGGTGGCGAAGACGTCGGCACTGATCGCGTGGTGCGTCAAAAACGAAAGCCGGGCCTCGTCGCCAAACCCCTCTTGTTCCATGGAGCGAATCGAGACGTCGTGACGACCAAAGACGCCGGCGACTTCCGCCAAAACCCCGGGACGGTCCAATACGTCGATGCTGAGATAGAACACGCTCGATAACGCGCCGCCCGGCACGTAGTGCAGCGAAGTGTCACCAGTAAAGGGGATGTCGTGGCGACCGCTGACCTTATTTCTGGCCGCGTCGAGGACGTCACCGAGGACGGCCGTCGCGGTCGGTTCGCCGCCCGCGCCCTGACCGAGCCACATAAGCGGACCGCTCTTCACCCCTTCGATAAAGACGGCGTTCATCGCGCCGTTCACCGAGGCGAGAGGGTGGCGCAAGGGCACCATGGCCGGGTGCGCTCGGCGCGAGACGCCCGAGTCACCCACGCGCTCGGCGACGCCGAGCAGTTTGATGACGTAGCCCGAGCGACGCGCGAACTCCACGTCGAGCGCGCGAATTCCCGTGATGCCTTCACGGTCGATCTCCTCGCCACTGAGACGGGTGCCGAAGGCGAGCGTGGAGAGTATTTGCACTTTTGCCGCCGCGTCGTAACCCTCGACGTCAGCGCTCGGATCAGCTTCGGCGTAACCGAGTGACTGCGCCTCGGCGAGGGCGCTTTCGTAATCACTCCCCTCGCTCGTCATCTTCGTGAGGATGTAGTTCGTCGTGCCATTCACGATGCCCATCACCCGATTAATGCGTTCGCCCGCGAGTGAACTACGCAGGGCTCGAAGGATGGGGATCGCCCCGCCGACGGCCGCTTCGTAGAAGAGATCGGCACCATTTTCGTTGGCGAGTTGGGCCAACTGTGTGCCACTTTCGGCCATGAGCGCCTTGTTGGCGGTAACCACGGAAACGCCCAACTTGAGTGCCGATTCGAGGTAGGTGCGACACGGTTCCACGCCGCCAGCGACTTCGACGAGCACGTCGAGGTCGTTCGCGATGAGCGCGTCGACGTCCGTGGTGAGCAGTGTGTCGTCAATACCGGGATGGGGCTTCTTCGTGTCACGCACCGCAACACCCACGAGTTCCAGCGGAGCTGTCGCGCCGTCCACGAGGGCCGCGTGGCGAGCGGGGTCGGTGAGGAGTTGCACGAGGGCCGTGCCGACGAAACCACCGCCGATCACGCCAACTCTAACGACCGGTATCTCCATCAAACAAGGCTAACCCACGCTTGACGCTGATTCGTTTTCACACTTCGAGTCGCGCGAGATCGTCGAACGTCTCACGTCGAAGAACCTCACGCGCTTGACCATCGCGAACAAAAATGACGGCCGGCCGGGGTACCCGGTTGTAGTTCGATGCCATGGAGTAGCCGTACGCACCCGTCACCGGCGNNCCGAGCCGTAGAGCACGGGACGGGGATTGTCGCTCATTCCGCCGTCGACCGCCATGTAAGTGCGTTGCGTGACGGGTTTGACGACGCCCACGGAGTAGATAGTCAGCCCCGCTTGAGCCACGATGGCGCGGCCGGGCTCGGCCAGAATCCGTGGGTCGTGGCGAAGTCCACTCTCGCGCGCCGCGCCACGCACCGAATCCGCCCACTCCTTGATGGACGGCGCCGACTCGCCCGCGACGTACGCCACGCCGAGTCCTCCGCCGATGCAGAGTTCGTCAAAGTCGTCGTCGCGGGTGAACTCGCCCAGCACGGACATCGACTCGCGAAAGCCATCCACCTCGAATATCTGCGAACCGATGTGGGCGTGCACGCCGTGAAGTTGAAGTCCCGGCATCGCGCGCAACAAGGTGATGGCCCGTCGAGCGTCGCCGTTCGAGACGGAGAAGCCAAACTTGGTGTCTTCTTGACCAGTGCGCACGTACTCATGCGTGTGTGCTTCAACACCGGGCGTGACACGTACGAGTGCGTTGAGAGGACTTGCGACACTTACCAATTCACGGAGTTGATCGATCTCGTCGAAGTTGTCGACGACTAAACGATGCACACCCGCCGCCAGCGCCTGGGCGATCTCCTCACGAGATTTGTTGTTGCCGTGCATGATGACGCGACTCGCCGGCACTCCCGAGCGCAACACGATGTCGAGTTCGCCGCCGGTCGCCACGTCCACGCACAGTCCCTCCTCGTACGCGAGACGCGCCATCGCACCACAGAGAAAGCTCTTCGACGCGAAGGCGACGCCGTCGTCAAAGGCACCAGCGGCTTCACGACAACGAGCGCGTAATGTCTCTTCGTCGTAAACGAACAAGGGCGTACCGTAGGTGGTGGCGAGCTCGCGAAGATCAACGCCGCCCACCGAAACGCCACTTTCGTGTAATGCCGCAGTGTCCGGGAAGAGCGACGCGAGAACGGGTTCAATACTCATAGGTAAACCTTACGAGTTGAGAACGTCACGACCAAGGTTGCAAATAACGCTTCAGACCGTCTGCGCGCGCCCAGGCCGTCCTTCGATCAAGAAAAATCGTAAACCTCGCCAGCGTTTGAGGTCACGCTTCTCAATGTCCCCCCGCAGGGCCAACCCATGATCATGCCCTTGGGATCCTGGCGCGCCGAATTCTCGTGGCCAACCTTGTCGAGCGCTGCGGAGGGGCTTGAGGCGCACGCAAAGCACGACATTCGGAGTAATTAATGCTTAACTTGAAAGGGTTGATTAAGGGAGTTGGGATCATTGACTGAGCGGTAGTTCCGGCAATATAGATGACCAATACTCACGCACAACTCGTGACATTGGATTGACGAACGTGCGAACTAACTGGTCCCGGGGGGAACATGACAATCGATAAGAAAAGCATTTATGAAGGCTCGATGCCGTCGCAAGAAGGAGAAACGTCTCTAGAAATGCACGGCATGGCGCCGATTCCACAGCACAACAGATACGGGCGACTGCACCGCGTCTTTACGGTGTGGTTTACACCGAACTTGGTGCCGGCGGGTTTCTTCATTGGAACGTTGGGCACGGCCAGTTTCATTGGCGTCGGATTCTGGTTGGGCGTGGTGAGCATCGTGATTGGAACGATCGCCGGAGGTCTCCTCGTCGCGACGATGAGTACGTGGGGTCCCGTTACCGGCGTGGGTCAGATTCCACTCGCACGCCTGACGTTTGGAAAGACCGTCGTGGTGCCCGGAGTCTTGCAATGGATGTCCACCATCGCGTGGGACGCCATTAACGCGATCTTCGGAGCCCAGGCCATTCACATCTTGATTCACGTCCCCTTCTGGCTCGGACTCTTAATCGTGTTGGTCATGCAGGGTGTCCTCGGACTCTTCGGGTATGAGGTGATGCACCTCTTTCAAAAGTGGATGTCGTTCGTCTTGGGCGCGATGTTCGTCGCCATCACCGTGAAACTCGCCAGCATTGGAAACTGGCACGCGCCAGCCACGGCCCACGGCGCCACTCTGGTGGGCGGCTTCATTCTCATGACGACAATCTCTGCGAGTTTCGTCATTTCGTGGGGGGCCTACGCCTCGGACTACAGCCGGTACATGAAACACGACGCTTCACGACAGAAGATCTTCTGGCTCTCGCTCGCGGGAGTATCGCTGTCATCGATATGGATCGAGATCCTCGGTCTTGCGGCAGCGTCGCTCGTGGTCAACGCCACCTCCGGAGGAATCCAACACTTGTTGGGCGGCGGCGTGTTGGGTGGGCTCGCTCTCATAGCCATCTGGATCGGAACGGTCTCGGTGAACGCAATGAATGACTACTCCGGATCACTCGCTCTCCAAGCTGCGGGCGCGCGAATTAAGCGGCCCTACATCGCGATCATCGTCACGGCTGCCGCGTTTTTCCTCACCTTGTGGCTCAACACCGGAACGCTCGCGACGAAGTTCCAAAACGTCTTGCTCTTCGCTACTTACTGGGTGACGCCGTTCGCGGCTATCCAGATCGTCGACTGGTGGCGGCACCGCGCGATCATGGACGTCAGCGACATCATCGAATTCAATTCGCTGCACACGCGCTGGGACGCGTTGGTCGCCTTGATCGTAGGCTTTCTTGCCGCCATCCCGTTCATGAACACCTCGCTTCTTGTTGGATTTGCGTCGTCGAGATGGCTTCACGGTGGTGACCTCGCGTTCCCCGTGGGCTTCGTCGTGGGCGGTGCGGTGTACGCACTTTTGCGGTACGTGGCAACGAAGAGCAGCCGCGACACCAACGCAATAGCGACCTAGGCTGAGCCAGTCCCGTGCACACGGCGGACTGAGGGGGAAGCTTGATTGATCTGTTGATTCGCGAAGCGCGCCTCATTGACTCCGCGACATCAGAACCCGTAGATATTCACTGCGATGGTGGCGCGATCGTCAAGATTCAACCGACCACGTCTGAAGCGGTGCCCGCGCGAACCGTCATTGAAGCTCGCGGTACTCTCGCGTCGCCGCCCTACGTAGAGCCACACGTCCACCTCGACACAGTGTTAACGGCAGGCGAACCACGGTGGAACCTGAGTGGGACTTTGTGGGAAGGCATCGCCTGCTGGGCTGAACGTAAGAAGTCATTGACTCGTGAAGACGTCACCGACCGAGTGTCCGAAGTACTTCGCTGGTACGTAGCCAACGGCGTCCTGCACGTTCGCAGCCACGTCGACGTGACCGACCCCTCGTTCGTCGCATTAGACGCATTGATCGAACTGCGAGATCAGATGCGCGACGTCATCGACTTGCAACTGGTGGCCTTCCCCCAAGAGGGCATCGAGTCCTTTCCCAACGGCAAGGAACTCCTTGAAGAGGCGGCTCGACGTGGGGTTGACGCGATTGGCGCGATTCCGCACTACGAGGACACGCGCGAGGACGGCGTTCGTTCGATTGAGTACGCCGTTGACGTAGCGTTACGGCACGGACTCTTCGTTGACGCGCACTGCGATGAGATCGATGACGAACAGTCACGCTTCATCGAAGTCCTAGCAACGCAGGCTCTTCGTACTGGACTTCGCGACAAGGTCACAGCTAGTCATACAACGGCCATGGGGTCTTACGGTCCGGCGTACAGTTACAAACTCCAAAGAATCTTGCTCCGTTCAGGAATCAACTTGGTGAGTAATCCACTCATCAACTTGCACCTGCAAGGACGCTTTGATGGCTATCCAAAACGCCGAGGGCTCACGCAAGTAAAAGAGATGCTCGCCGCAGGTGTGAACGTCGCCTTTGGACACGACGACATCATGGATCCTTGGTACCCGCTCGGAACCGCAAATCCAATTCAGATCGCGCTCGTGGGGGCTCACGCCACCCAAATGACTTCACCAGATGAGATCGTGGAGTGCTATCGCATGGTGACCGACCGAGCGGCCGCGACATTGAACGTTATGGATCGGTACGGGGTTGATGTAGGTAAGCCTGCGAATCTACTGTTGCTCCCCGCCCTCGACACGTTCGATCTCGTACGTCGCCAGGTTCGACCATCGCACGTCATCTCGCGCGGCCGAATCGTGGCTGCAACACCAGCGAGCACGACCACACTGCTGTGGCCCGGCCGTGAACCCGAGTTCGTCGATGGGGTGCGA
>PLNQ01000185.1 GCA_003141815.1 Acidimicrobiaceae bacterium
GACTGGTCTTCGATCCCGAGAGCCCGAGCGCGATCACCGGCGCGTTGCTCGCGGCCTACGAGAACGCGCGCCGCGTTCGAGAAGTGATCTCCTCAGAGATGTGGGTCTGTTTGAACTCGACGCGAAACGACCTGACCTCGCAACGCGGCGAGTCCACGCGCGTGGGGCCCGCGAGTTATCTCAAGATCGTCCGCGAACGCTCCGCCCTCTTCGCCGGACTCACGGACGCGACGATCAGCCACGACGAGACCTGGTGGTACCTCGTNNAGTCGTACCTTCGATCGTCGGTTCGACGGTCGGACCCCGAAGCGATCGCCGCCTTCTTGCTGCTCGACCGAGAGTTCCCTCGGTCGGCGTATCACTCCCTCACTGTCGCTGACCACTGTTTAGACCAGTTGACCAAGGCCAGTACGCACCTCGACATCGTGAACGAAGCGCGTCGTACGATCCACACGACGCAAAAGCGCTTCGAGTACATGGACCCCGGTGCACTGTTGAAGAACCTCGCGGAGATTCTCAAGTTGCTCGAGACGACGAGTGCCGCCGCGAACGACCAGATCACGTCGAGCTACTTTCGTCAAGTTGTGGCGACGTCGTGGATGTCCGAGGTCGGCACGTGAGCATTCCGGAGCAGTCGGCCGAGTTCACGATTCGCCACGTGACGGGTTTCAGTTACGACGGAGTCGCCGACTCGTCGTACAACGAGGCCCGCATGACCCCGGCGTCACTCGCGCGTCAACTGGTGCGCGACGCCTCGCTTATCGTGCAGCCCTACGCCGAACTGGCCACTTACCGTGACTACTTCGGCACCATCGTGACCACGTTCGACCTCCAAGAGCCCCATCGCCGCCTGCAAGTCGTCGCGGAAGCCACCGTCGAGACGCGAAGCGAGTCATTAAGCGACACGGATCTTCCGTTGGACATACTGCGATCGTTCGAGATGGTGGACCGCTTCGGCGAGTACTTGGCACCAACGGCTCGGACCACGATGGCGATCGGCGTGTTCGAAGAACTTCGTGAGGGGGTGCCTGGTCACAAGGACGTGCACGCGACGGTCGACGCCGTGATGGCCTGGGTCCGCGAACGCGTCGCGTACGTGCGAGGCGCCACGCTCGTTTCGTCCACGGCACAAGAAGTGTGGGATCAACGCCAAGGCGTCTGCCAAGACCTCAGCCACGTGACGATCGCCCTGCTACGCAGTGTCGGCATCCCGGCTCGCTACGTGTCGGGTTACTTGTACTCCAAGGGTGAGGCCGACGTGGGCGAGACGGTGGTGGGCGAAAGTCACGCCTGGGTCGAATACTTCTGCGGCGACTGGGTGGGCGTCGATCCCACCAACGGTGGGCGCGTGGGGCTCTTTCACGTGGTGGTCGCGAAAGGGCGCGACTACGGGGACGTGCCGCCACTGAAGGGGATCTACCACGGCGACCCCTCGATCTCGCTTGGCGTGACGGTGGAGATCACGCGCGTCGCTTAGTCCAGTTCGGCGGCGGTGATGACGTGGTGACTCGACGTCGTTGAACTTTGGGGCTTCATCGCCCACGTAAGGTATTCGTGACGTTCAGCCGATCATTTGAGGAGTCCTCACCATGTCCACCCCTCCAACCATCGTCGTTTGCGAAGGCGACCAGACCGGGCAAGAGTTGCTCGAAGAGGCGCTTAGGGCACTGGAGCCTTCGGTGCTCGGCTTTGAGCTCGAGTTCCTTCGTTACGACCTCTCGCTCGCCAGTCGCGAGAAGACCAAGAACGGCGTGATCCTCGAAGCGGCGGCGAAGATGAGAGAGACCGGACTTGGACTGAAAGCCGCCACCGTCACGCCGACCGAGATCGGCAGCGTGGGATCGCCCAATCGAATCCTTCGTGAAGGCATCCACGGCAAAGTCATCGTCCGCACGGGTCGTCGCATCCCGGGCGTGACCCCGATCGTTGGTTTGACGCACCCCATAGTCATCGTTCGCATGGCGGTCGGCGACGCTTACGGCGCGGCCGAGGGACGCGACGGCGTACCCGATTCGAACACCGAGTCGGCGTGGCGAACCGAACGCATCGACCGCTCAACCTGTCGCTCCGTGGCCGAGTTCAGTTTCCGCGCCGCGGACTCATTTGGGGGACTGGTGTACGGAGGGCCGAAGTGGACCGTGTCGGCGATTTACGAAGGCATGTTGAAAGAGGAGATGGACGCCGCGGCCGCGCGCCATCCGGGCGTTCACTACCGGCCCGTGCTCATTGACGCTGCGTACGCTGGATTGATGACCGAAGGTTGGGACAAGACCGTTGTCATTCCGGCCCTTAATCGTGACGGGGACTGCTTGAGCGATTTGGTGTTGGCCATGTTCGGTTCCATCGCCGGCGCGGAGTCGGTGCTGTTGTCGCTCGACGAGAACCTCGAGACCACCGTCGCGATGGCCGAAGCGCCCCACGGTACGGCGCCGTCGCTCGAAGGAAAGAACGTGGCCAACCCGATGGCCATGCTGCTGGCCTGCGCGGCGGTCTTGGAACACGCCGGTTATCGCGGCGACGCGGGTTGTGCGGAAGCGTCCTCGGCCCTTCGCGACGCCACGCTCAGTGCTGCGGCCGACGGTATTCGAACGTTCGACCTCGGCGGCGACGCCTCCACCAGCCAAGTGGTGGACGAAGTGATTCGCCGCGTCCGGGCACGCAACGGTTAGTTACACGAAACGATTAGTTAATCGGTCGAGCGGACCACACTACTTACTCAGGTTGATCGATCGGAGTATTGAGTGGGTGAAGGCGTTGGTCCTCGAGTAGACCTTGCGTCGCGCGTAGCGCTTCGCGTAGGCACCGGGTCCGTGCGCTGCGGCTTGGACGTTGCCGAGGAGACGTGCGTCGCGGTAGAGCTCGGAACGAAGACTGCGATGACGGGCCACACTCACTCCTCGGGTTCAACACTTTCTAGCAAAGCGGATGGTGTCGCGTGGTGGTGACAGAATCGAGAGTGCCCACCCCTGACCGAGGAGACCACGTGGACAATCGACAGATACTGCTCGCCGAACGCCCCGTGGGTCCGATCAACGCGTCCACAACGAAGTTGGTCGTCGCCCCGACACCCACCTGTGGCGAGGGCGAGGCACTGATCAAGGTCGCGATGTTGAGCATTGATCCCACGATTCGAACGTGGATGAACGACGCGCCCGGATACCTGCCGCCGATTCAGGTGGGCGACGTCATCCGAGGCAGCGGCACCGGTGTCGTGGTGGAGTCGCGCAACGAGTACTACAAAGTGGGCGACGTCGCCTTTGGCATGACGAACTGGCAAGAGTGGGTCCTCGCGAACGACGAGAACCGTTTCTCCGTTGTACCCCAGGGTCTCGGTTTGGACCTTGCGACGATGATGAACGTGCTCGGTGTGACGGGGATCACCGCATTCTTCGGTCTCCTCGACGTGGGCCAGATGAAGCCCGGCGACGTCGTGGTTGTCTCGGGCGCCGCGGGCGCGACGGGTTCGGTCGTGGGCCAGATCGCCAAGGCGCGTGGGGCCGAGCGCGTGGTCGGCATTGCGGGCGGAGCCGAGAAGTGCGCCGAAGTGGTGGAGAAGTACGGCTTCGACGAGTGCCTGGACTGCCGAGGGGAACATCTCGGTCGACGGTTGCACGAGGCCTGCCCGAAGGGCGTTGATCTCTACTTCGACAACGTGGGTGGACCGATTCTCGACGTCGTGCTCGCGAACGTGGCGATGCACGCGCGGGTCGTGCTCTGTGGCGCGATATCGCAGTACAACGCCACCGACGCGCGTCAAGGGATCGAGAACACGTCGATGTTGATCACCCGTCGCGCTCGAATGGAAGGCTTCATCGTCCTCGACTACGCGCACCGTTTCGTCGAGGCGCAGACCGAACTCGCCGGCATGGTGCTCTCAGGCGCCCTACACCACCAAGAGCATCTCGTGCAGGGGCTGCAACGTGCTCCCGAGGCGCTGAATCTTCTCTTCACTGGCGGAAATCACGGCAAGACCCTGGTCGTAGTGGACGAGAGCGTGCAGCTTGGCTGACGCGCCAATGGACGCTACCGCGCGTCGTGTCTGGCTCCGCATCACGGTGGCGTTGTTCCTCATCGCGTTGGTCGCCGGCTTCGCGCAGTTCGGTGCCGTCGCGTCGCTCGACGACGTCGCGCGCCACTTCGGTCATCACACGTCGAACCAGTCGCTGCAGAGCGTCGTAGGTCTCTCGGGATCGGTGCTCGGTATTGGTCTGGCGATACTGCGCTTCGCCTCACTCGGAGCGCTACCCCTCGCGTCGCTCGCCGATCGCTGGGGTCGCACGAATGTCCTTCGTCGAGCGCTCTTGGTGGGTCTCGTTATCACGGCCTGCGCGTCGCTGAGTCCGGCGTACTGGGTCTTCGTCCTCTGCTTCGCGCTGGCCCGTCCACTCCTCTCGACGACCTCGGTGTTGATCCAGGTCATCACCGTCGAACTCTCGAGCACGAAGGGTCGTATTGATCGCCTCGTGATCATCTCGGCTGGTGCGGGTCTCGGGGCCGGCATGGCGGCAGTGTTGCACGGGCTCATCCGCGGGGGCGCCTCGTTTCGCTGGCTCTTCGCGTTGGCGATTGTGCCCGTCTTCTTCGTGCGACCGTTACTGCGATGGATCCCCGAGCCCACGTTTCAACGTCGTAACACGTCCTTCGCGCGACTCGGCGCCGTGCCGCGCGGCGTGCGCGGACGAGTCGCCATTGTCGGCGTCATGGTGTTCATCGTCGGCGTGATCTCGGGTCCGGCCAGTGGCTTCACGTTCGTCTACGGCGAGGGAGTCCTCAAGATCAGCCCAGGGGTGGTGGCGGCGGTGGTGGCGTTGAGCGCTGCGACCGGTCTCGCCGGCTTGCTCCTGAGTCGTTACTTCTCGCGCGTGCTCGGTCGACGCTGGACAATCGTGTTGGGCACGGTCGCCACCGCGGCGGCGGCGTCACTCGCGTACGGCGGGGGTAAAGCCACCTTCATGGTGGGCTACATGACCGGCGTCGCGGCCGGCGGCCTCTTAGCCCCGGCGATGGTGGCGCTCGGTACCGAGCTGTTCTCGCACTCGTATCGCGCGACCGCCGCCGGGTGGATCGTCGTGGCGGGCGTCTTCGGGGCCATGACCGGACTCTTGATCTTTGGACTGATCGGCGATAGCGTGCACGTAACGGGTGCCGGATCGTTCCGGCTGCCCGCGCTATTGACATTCTTGCCGCTACTGCCCTCGTTGGTCTTGTTGACGCGACTACCCGAGAGTTCCACGATGGACCTGACCTAGCGCAGTTCGAGGTCGGCGACGAGGGCCAAGTGGTCGCTGCCGCCGTCGCGCGTGAAACTCTGCGTCGATTTCCAGGGCCCGCGCCCGAGGATGTGGTCAATCTGCGAGTGAGGGCGCGGCGCGGGCCAGGTGCGCCCGGTCGCCAGCGTGTGCCACCCCGGCAACAGGAGTCGAAGCAGCGGCCGCCAACTGTTGAAGTCGCCACCGATGAGCACGGGGAGCGCGGGATCGAGCGTCTTGACGAACTGGCTGACGCGTTGGTACTGGCGATGGGAGCCGTGGCTGAGGTGCGCGCCGTGAATGGCGAGGACGTAGAACGACCGTTCATTCTCCCTCAGACGCGCCACCACGAGTGCGCGTTGGACTCGTTCGCGTGGGAGTCGTCCGAGTGAGACAACGCGCACGTCTTCTATCGCCAAGCGCGTGAGGAAGCCGAGCCCCCAGGTGCCCGGTTCGATGTGTTGGAGTTGTGCGCGACTGGCGAGTTGGACCTTGGTGAGCGAGCGGTGTCCACTGAAGAAGAGGCCCCGCTCGCCGAGGAAGTGCCCGAGCCGCGGCTGCCACGTGGGTCCGCCCACGCCCGACGTCACGCGTTCGCCGTGCGCCAACGGCGCGAACGCTCCCTCGAGGTGGAGAGAGGTCTTGAGGTCTTCGTAGAAGTCGGGTCCTTCATCAGCTCGCCAAAGTTCGGGGAGGATCAGGACGTCGGCGTCGAGTTCTTTGATGACCTCGAGAACTCGAGTTGGCCGACCCCAGCCGTCGACACCGGCGTGCAGGTTAAACGTCGCGACACGCACCGTTAAACACTACCCAAGCGCGTGGTGCGATGTGGCAGTCTCTAAAGGTGGAATCCGTCGACGTGGCGTTCGGACATCGTCTGTGGTGGGTCGACGCGTTTATCGGCGACACCGAGCGTGGAAACCCCGCAGTGGTGGTCTTGTTGGAGCATCCTCTCCCCGACGACGAACTCCAACGCATCGCCTTCGAGCTCGGCGTGTCGGAGACGGCCTTCGTTCGACGCGTAGGTGACCAGTGGTCGCTTCGATGGTTCACGCCGACCGTGGAAGTGGAACTCTGCGGCCACGCGACGCTCGCCACCTTGCACGTGCTCCTCAACGAACTCGGCGCGCCCGGTGGCGAGCTCTACTTCGCGACGAGGGCGGGCGTGCTCTCGGGACGACGACTAAACGAGGGACTCTTGGGAGTCGACCTGCCCCGGGCCCACCTCGAGCCACTGGACCCCTCGGTATTGAACGACACGTTGGGCGTGGTGCACGAGCTCTACATCGCCGGCCCCTCGAGCGTGCTCGCCATCGTTGAGGATTACGACACCCTCTGTGGACTGAGCGTCGATCCGATGAGCCTCTTCCTGGTGCCGAGTTCGATTGTGATCGCGGCCTGTTACGGCGGGCCCGACGTCGACGTGTCGATTCGCGTTTTCGCGCCCCGACTTGGTCTCGCTGAAGATCCCGTCACGGGTAGCGCCATGTGCGCGGTCGCACCGTGGTGGGTCGAAAAGGTCGGATCGCCCACCGTCACGGTTCGCCAAGCCAGTACGCGCGGGGGTGTGATGTACGCACGGCTCTTCGAAAAGAACGTGGAAGTCGCGGGACTGGCGCGAACGTTCTTCAGCGGCGAGATCCGTCAATGAGTGACGACGTGCTCGGTCCCGGACCGCGCACCCGGGTTCGGCGCCTACCCAACAAGGCGGTCTACGACGAAGAGACCATCTTCGCGATTTTGGATGAAGCGCGCCTCTGCCACGTCGCGGCGACCGTGCACGGTAAGCCCGTGGCGCTACCCACCTTGCACGCACGAGAGCGTCACACGATCTTTCTCCACGGCAGTCCTTCGAACGAGGTGCTGAAGTCCGTTGTTCGAGCTGGCGAAGCGTTCGTCACCGTGACGCTCTACGACGGACTTCGCCTGGCGAGGAGTGGTTTCGAGTCGTCGATCGCCTATCGGTCGGTCGCGGCGGTTGGATCGGCGCACGAAGTCGTCGACGAGGCAGAGAAACGAAGGGTGCTGAATCTCTTCGTCGATCGTGTACTGCCCGGAAGGGCCGCAGAGATTCGTCCTTCGAACGAGCAGGAGCTTCGTCTCACGTTGGTGGTCGCGGTGTCGATCGACGAAGCGTCGGCCAAGGTCTCTCGTGGCCCGACCGACGACGACGACGACGACCAGTCCCTACCGGTGTGGTCCGGCACCGTCCCAGCGCGCGTCGTCTTTGGCGAACCGGTACCGGACACGAACGGCGCGATGGTTGACGGCGGCGTCGCCCTTCCCGCCTCGGTGCAAACGCTGCTGGACCAACAGTGACCTTGGCGGACCTGCGTCAACAGATTCAGCGCATCACCCCAGTCGACGCGCGAGAGGAACTCTCCATTGGACTGACGCTCGATCGACTGAACTGGCCGGGGGATCCCTTCTCCGAGAGCGACAACGATCATCACGTCACGGCCTCGTCCTTCGTAATCTCGAGTCGCGGGGTGATTCTGCACCTCCACCGTCGCCTCGGCATCTGGGTTCAGCCGGGGGGTCACGTCGACGCGGGTGAATCGCCGGACGAGGCGTGCGTCCGTGAGACCGTCGAAGAGACGGGCCTCGCCGTTCACCACCTCGATCCCGTCGTGCTCTTTCACGTTGACGTGCACCCCGGTCCCCGGGGTCACACGCATTACGACCTTCGCTACGTGCTCGTCGGTGAACCACTTGATCCCCACCCGTCCGCGAACGAAAGTCCCGACGTCTTCTGGTTCGACTTCGACGCCGCTATCGAACGCGCGGAGCCCTCACTAGCCGCGGCTCTGGAGAAGTTGGCCGAATCGAGCGTCGGTTTTGGCGTGACAGACTGAGCGAGTGAGTGAGACCGACGCCCTTCGAGCGCTCATGGAGGTTGATCGTTGGATTGACCGGGTCAGTAGCCAAAAGACGCATTTGCCAGAGATTACAGAGTTGGCCACATTGGAGAGCGATCTTCGCGGGCTCTTGAAGGACCTCCACGCGGCCGAGGCGGGCCTCGTGCCCGTAAAGAGCGACTTCGAGAGCGTGTCGAGAGAGTCGGCGCGCTTGAAGGGTCGAGCGAGCGATCTTGACGCGACCTTGGCGGCGTCCACGGCCAACGCCCGAGAGCTCACCGCCCTGCAGAGTGAACTGACGCACGTCCGCGAGTTGCTCGCGACGAGTGAGGATCGTGAACTCGAGTTACTCCTCGAACTCGAACCCCGCGAGGAGGACATCGAGTCAATCAAGCGCCGGGCCCAGCCCGGCGTCGCTCGGCGTAGCGAGCTCATCGACGTCATCGCCCAGTTGCAAGCCACGCTCGACGAGGAACTGGTGTCGCTTCGTGGCGATCGCGAAGAGCGCCATGAAGCCGTGCCGATGGCGCTGCGTTCTCGCTACGACGTCGCGATGACCCGCGCGGGAACGTCAGGAGCGGCCCAGGTAGTCGAGGGACGATGTGACGGCTGTCGACTCGCGCTGGCACCACTTGACTTCGACCGCTTCAAGGCGCAGGCGCTCGACACCTTTATGGACTGTCCCGAGTGCGGGCGCGTCTTGTTGCCGTGATCGTTCTCATTCGCCACGGTCAGACCACGACCAACGCCCAGCGACTCTTGGTGGGGCGAAGTGATCCGCACCTGACGGAGCTCGGTGAACGTCAATCCCGTGCGCTCGTGCCATACCTGGAGGGCGTGCGTGAAGTGTGGGTCTCGCCGTTGATTCGTGCTCGCGAGACCGCGGCGTTGGCGCTCCCAGACTTTGAAGCGGTCGTGAAGGAGTCCTTCGTCGAGGTCGACTACGGCGAACTGGATGGTCAACCGTTGAGTGCGATCTCGCCCGAAGGATGGCGAGCACTTGAACACGACCACGGCGCGGCCTTCGGGGCCGGGGAGTCGCTCGCGAACGTCGATAAACGCGTGCACGCCGAACTCGACGCGCTCTTAGACGACGAGTCGAGTTTGTTGCACGCTCACGATCGACACTTGGCGATCGTGAGTCACGTCTCGCCGATCAAGTCGGCGACCGTTTGGGCGCTCGGCGTTACGGGCTCGACGACGTGGCGAACGAGACTCGACAACGGATCGATTACGACGATCGGACTTCGCGCCGGTACGCCGCAACTCGTCCGCTTCAACGCGGTGCCAGCACTGGATTAGTCAGCGCAGCGCGACGCTAAGAGCCCAGAAGGTGAGGCCCACGCCCACCAGGGTGCCGGCGTGAAAGAGTTCGTGGTAGCCAAAGACGCGTGGCGAGAGTTTGGGCCGCTTGAAGGCGTAGGCGAGGGCGCCCAGCGTGTACGCGAGTCCTCCTCCCACCACCAGTGAGAAACAGAGAGGTCCTCCGCCACGGTAGATCTGGGGCATCACCGCGACGGCGGCCCAGCCCACGACAAGGTAAGGGAGGGTGTTCGCCCACTTGGGCGTGTCGAGGGCGAGTTGGCGAATGGCGATGCCGACAACGGCGCCGCCGGCCACCACGAGCAGTAACACGAGGCGGATCGCCCCGTGCATGGTGAGACCGGCGAGGGCCAGGTAGCTGCCGGCGATGGCGAGGAAAATGGCGGAGTGGTCAGCTCGTTTGAAGGCCCGTCGATGCGAAGGCGACCAGAGAACGCGGTGAAAGAGGGCGCTCGTTACGAGCATGGATTCGACGCCGACCAAGAAACAAAGGATCCAGCCGACCTGGGTCCAGGAGTGCGCCTCCACCAGCAAGATCGGTGAGCAGCCAGCGAGGATGATTGCGCCCGCGACGTGGAGCCATCCGCGAAAGAGCGGGCGCACGAGCGCACTCGGCGACTCATTGGAAAGAGTCTTGGACACTCCTCAACCCTACGGGTGGCGCAACGACCGCTCAGAAACAACGGAGCCCGTCTGTTCTGAAGACAGAACAGACGGGCGCTCGATGTTTGGCCCCCCCAGCCAATAGCCAAGAAATTAGTTCGTTCTCAGGTACTACTGTGAGCGTCAAGGCCTTTAAATAGGGTCTCGTGAGCAATTTCACATGGAGGAGTCGCTATGGAACGTCGGACGCTAGGTCAAGGACTGGAAGTTTCCGCTGAGGGACTCGGTTGTATGGGCATGAGTGAGTTCTACGGCAAAGGCGATGACACCGAGTCTCTCGCCACCATTCACGAGGCGCTGGAGCGCGGCGTCAACTTCCTGGATACGGCCGATATGTACGGTCCCTTCACCAACGAACGCCTGGTCGGTCGCGCGATCAAGGATCGTCGCGACGAGGTCGTGCTCGCAACGAAGTTTGGCAACCAGCGAGGTGAGGACGGTTCGTTTCTGGGCGTCAACGGCAAGCCTGAGTACGTGCTGGCGGCGTGCGACGCGTCACTGGAGCGTCTCGGCGTCGACGTAATCGATCTCTACTACCAACACCGGGTCGATCGGTCCGTGCCTATTGAGGAGACTTGGGGCGCGATGAAGTCGCTCGTCGAGGCGGGCAAGGTCCGTCACCTCGGAATCTCGGAGGCGTCGTCGGCCACGATCGAGAGGGCGAACGCGGTGCACCCGGTGACGGCGCTTCAGAGTGAGTACTCGTTGTGGTCGCGTGACCCCGAAGACGGCGTGCTCGCGGCGTGTCGGCGTTTGGGCGTTGGCTTCGTTGCCTACAGCCCACTCGGTCGGGGCTTCTTGACGAACGAAGCCGCCACCGGTAAAAGCGGGGAAGGGGACTTTCGCAGTCACCACCCACGCTTCTCGGGCGACGCCTTCGAGCAGAACTTGGCACTGGTGAAGAACCTCGAAGCGATCGCCACGTCGAAGAACGTCACCGTCGCCCAGTTGTCGCTGGCCTGGGTGCTGTCGCGCGGCAAAGACGTGGTCCCCATTCCCGGCACCAAGCGTCGTCGCTGGCTGCACGAGAACATCGCCGCCACCGACATCGTCTTAAGTGAGTCCGATGTCGCCGCGCTCGAAGCGGCCGTGCCACGAAACGCGGTCGTCGGCGAGCGCTACCAACCAGCGGGAATGACGAACCTCAACGGCTGACGAGAGAGAGTTCTCCGTCGCGTAACTCCACCACCACGTCGCACCACGCGACGACGTCCTCGTCGTGCGTTGCGATGATCACCGTACTTCCCGTCGAGGAGAGAAGGCTCAGGACGTCACTCGTTTCCTCGCGACCGAGTCCCGCGGTGAGTTCGTCGAGCACGAAGATGTCGGGGCTCGTGACGAGCGCCCGGGCCACGGCCACGCGCACGCGTTCGCCGCGCGAGAGTTCTTCGAAGCGAGTCGTGCGCTCCGTGGCGAGACCGAGCGTGGCGAGATCGCCGTAAGGATCACGTACGCCCTCGCGACCGAGCGTGACCACATCGAAGGCGAAACCCCGGGTGAAACCCGGTTCGCTCGGTACGTACGTGAGGTGTTGGCGCAGCGCGGCGTCACTGATTTCGCCGAGTCGAACGCCGCCCACGCTGATCGTGCCGCCCGTCACCACGTCGAGTGCCGCCAAGGCGCGAAGGAGAGTGGACTTGCCGACACCGGATTCGCCGATCACCGCCACGCGCGCGCCGGGCTCTATGGTGAGCGAGCCACTGTGCACGAGTACACGCCCGCTTTCGACGAGCGTCACGTCGCTCAGTCGCATGATGCTCTCTTCGGGCCAGGGGAGGAAGCCACTTGACGCAACCCGTCCGAGTGCTTCGAGACGTTCGCCGCCGCCGCTCACCTCGACCGCAGCCTGCAGCGAGAGACGAACGGCGCCCAGTGCCTCGAAGGTCGAAAGTCCAATGACGGCAGCCACGACGAGCCACACACTGGAGGTTCGAGGGTGCGTGGTGACAGCAACGAGCGCCAAGAGGCTTGCTGCGACGACGAGGCCGTTCGACGCGCGGCGTTGGCGACGGAGCTTGCTTTCTGCGGCCTCGACGCGCTCGGCCGCGATGGCGGAGCGATGAGCAGCTAGTCCTTCACGACCGAGTAGCACCAGCTCAGGAGTCACCGCGCTCAACTCGACGAGCTGGGCGCGATAGTCGCCTCTTGCCGCCCGAAGTTCTCGGTCGAGCGTGAGTTCAACCCTCGCAAACAACGAGAGACTCACCACGGCCAGCAGTTGAAGGGCGAGCAGAATCGAGGCGTACGCCCACCAGTGTCCGTGCGGGGCCAAAACGGCCACGACCATGTCACCGAGCACCATCACGGCCACGGTGTCGACGAAAGGCACCACGAAGCGGAGCCAGAGATCTTGGAGTTCGTCGGTGTCACCCAGGGCTCGCTCGAGGAGATCACCCGACGCGTAGCGACGCCACTGTGAGAAGTCGAGTTGGCCGATCGTCACGACGAGCCAGCGTCGCCAGTGCGTGACGGCGGCGTAACCCAATCGGTGTGCGGCGAGCCGCTCACGAAAGCGCAGAGGCGAACGAAGGAAGGCGAAGAGCTCGATGACGACGAGGACGACCGCCACCGCGCGCAGACCTGGCCTGGTGGCGCTCTCCACCAAGAGCGCGACCGCGCCTACCAGGAGCGCGACGTTCGTGCCGGTCGCGACGAAACCGGCGAGCAACGCTCGGGTCAGGTCCGCGCGCGGGGGCTGGGCTCGTTGGAGCCATCGACGCAAACGGGTCACGTCGGTGTTCATGCTCGAACCTTGAGACGTTGCGTCGTCTCGCTGAGCAGTGGCGTGTCCACGGTGGCTTCGAGGACGGCGAGTTCGGGTAGTGACGCGAGCGCGCGACGAACGAAGCCGCGTGCGTCGACGTCGAGGACGCCCGCGACGTCGTCGAGCACCACGAGCGGCGGTTTGCTCAGCAGCGCGCGCGCGAGTACGAGCCGGACACGTTCGCCCGAACTGAGACCTCGTCCCTCGCTCAGGAGTTCAGCGTCGAGGTCACTGAAGCGTTCTCCCACGAGACCGAGTGACTGGAGGCGGTGAACAACCTCATCGTCGCCCAGCGAGACGCCCAGCGTGAGGTTGTCACGCAGGGATCCGGAGAGGAGGGCGCTCTCGACGCTGACGTAACCAATGGACTCGCTGGTACGCGTTGCCACACCCTTCACCAGCGGACGCCAACCAAGCAAGGTGTGCAGCAGCGTGGTCTTGCCCGCGCCCGACGGCCCCGTGATGACGACACGATCGCCGCGACGCACGATCATATCGATCGCACCGGCGCTGGCTTCGGTGACGAGACCGTTCGCCACGAGCAGTTCCTCGCTCGAGGTGAGCGAGTTCGACGGGACCGGAGTGTCGAGGGTCGCGAGCGCGCGTTGGGCATCATCGCGGCGATGGAACTCAACGCCGAAGCGCCGCACTTGCACGAAGAGCTCACTCGTCACCAAAACCGCTACTAAGGCTCGCACGAGGCTGAGCCGACCGCCGAGGAGACCGAACCCGACAACCATGGCGACAAGACCAACGCTGACACCACTCAGAAACTCGGTGACCAACGACGACTCCAGGGCCACGCGTATGGCCCGAAGGGCCAGCGCGTGCTCACTCTCCGATATGGCGGCGATCTCGTTGGCTCCGTAGGTCACCGCGCCGAGGGCTCGTAGCTCGGGGGCGTGCTGTAACACCTCGAGTTGGCGAGCCTCGAGTAACGCCCTTCGTTCTTGGTACTGCGCGGCCATCGCCTCGCTGCGCCGACCCGCTCGCTGGTAAAAGGGCGCGGCCACGGCGAGCAGCGCCATCGTGATCACGAGGGGCAACCATCCGGCGACCAAGAAGACGATGACGACACCGAGCAGTGACGCACCAGCACTCGCCTTCAGTCGCTCGAGCGACGGTGACTTCGAGGCCTGATCGACCGCGAGGGCGAGATCGCCCCTGGCCCGCTCGCCCTCGCGACGCGGCAGCGCGAAGTGTTGGACGAGCACGCGACGCCACCTCGAGCGAAGACGAGCGGTCGTGGTATCGCCCCACTCGTCGAGAGCGCTCGCGAGCGCCCAACGCAGCGCGACGACTCCGACGAGGAGCCAGACGCCCACGGCGACGTCGTCGTGGGCCACGTCATTGATGGCGATGGCGCTCAGTGCGGCGAGCGAAAAGGCGAAGAGACTTGCGAGAATGCCGAGAACGCGCGCGCTGCGAAGATACGTGGCACTCGTTGGAGGTTCAGACGATGTGAGGGCCACCGTTCAATGCTAATGAAACCACTGTTCGCTACAGGGAGTCGTCGCGATGGGCGAGATCTCGCGCGGGACCGTTCAGCCAGTCTCGCAACGCCTTCGTCGCTCGGCAGTCGTCTTCGTTGTATTCGAGGATTCGCGTGCGAAAGGCAAGTGCTTCGGGCGATTCTGAGCGCGTCGCTTCTTCGTACCAATGAATAGAGGCCTCGCCGCTCGGATTGGGATCTCGCCAGGCGAAGCCCGCGCCGACGGCGAGCAACTTGAGTCCGAGGGGACCCTCGGTCTGTATTTGGCGTTTGGCCACGTCGTGGAGGTCGATCCACTGGGCGGGATCACTGCGGCGAAACGTGGCGAGATCTTTCGAGGTCGGCCCACCGTCCAACGGGGGACGAACGGCGCGATTCATGGCGCCGTCCTCGGCCTGCGCCCAGAAGCAGTACGCCGCGAACG
>PLNQ01000008.1 GCA_003141815.1 Acidimicrobiaceae bacterium
TGTCTCAACTTCGGTAACCCCGGGCACCCCGAGGTGATGTGGCAACTCTCGGAGTCGATCGACGGAATGGCGGACGCCTGCGTCAACCTGGAACTACCCGTCATTGGTGGCAACGTGTCGCTCTACAACGAGAGTGGCGGCAGCGACATCGACCCGACCCCAGTGATCGGACTCCTCGGGGTGGTGGACGAACTCGTCGCGCCGCCACCGGGCTGGAACTGGGGTCCGGGTAACACGATCGTGCTCGTGGGCGCCCGCTACGCCGACGGAGAACGGCCCTTTCCTTTGGCCGGCTCGCGCTGGGCCACCAAACGAGGCCGTCGCGGTGGCGTCATCGAAGGCATCGATCTCGAAGCGCTGTCCTTGACGCTCGACTTCGTCGTCAACGAGATCGCGTCAATCTGTGCGGGTGACGCGAGCGACGTGACGGCCGTGCACGACGTCAGTGGCGGAGGCCTCGCTGGCTCCCTGGCCGAGATGGTTGCCGCCACCGGGATCGGCGCCGAGATCGTGGAACTTGAAGGCCACGCAGAGTTGTTTAGTGAGTTTCCCGGTCGCTTCGTTATGGCGACGAGTGACGTCGAAGCATTCCAGTCCCGCGCCCGCGCGGCGGGTGTCTCCTCGACGCGACTCGGCATGAGTGGGGGCGACCGTCTTCGCGTGGGATCGATGATCGATCTTCCGGTCACCCAAATCGCCGCAAGGCGCCGTGACGCACTCGAAGACGCGCTCGGTGCACTGAACTAGCGAGCCGCTTTCAGTTCCGTGAGGATCTCGTCGGGCACGCGCAAATCTCCCACGCGGCCGATGCCGAGCGACACGTCTTCCTTGTAGTGGCCGTGGTAGTCCGATCCGCCAGTAGGGATCATGCCCGCGTCGCGGGTGAGCTTCACCATCAGCGACCTGGTCGGGGCGTTCGTGCCGCCGTAGTAGGCCTCGATCCCTCGAAATCCCCGCTCACGCAGCGACGCCATCACTCGGGGCATGGTCGCCTCGATGACGTTCGGGGAGAAGCCGTCGACGTAGTTGACGAGAGGGTGCGCAATGGAGAACACCGTGCCCGATCCCTTGGCGGCGTCCACGAAGCGCTCGATCGGCATGCTGGTCTTTGGGATATAGGCCCGACCAGTGTTGCCGAGCCAGTCGATGAAGATCCCGTTCCAACGCTCGTCGGTTCGCTCGCCCACGATCTCGGGGTGCAGCTCGAACATGGCCCGAGCGAAGTGTGGTCGGCCAACGGAGTGCACGTTGCCCGATATCTGCGTGAGATAGTCCAACGTCAGGAGTTCGAAGCCCTTTTCTTGCAACACGGCCACCAGTTCAAGGTTTCGTACGTCGCGGTCGTGACGAAGCGAGGCCAGTTCCTTCTGGAGTGGATGGTCCGCGTCGAGGGGCAAGAAGTACGCCAGGACGTGGACGTTTCGGGGCACGGTCTCACCTCCTCGCTGCATCGGGAACTCGTTGTCGCGAAGCGAGACCTCGACGCCCGGCACGAGCTCAATGCCGTAGTGGGCGCACGAGGCCGCCATTTCGTCGTGGCTGGCGGTGGTGTCGTGATCGGTCAGGGCCAGGGCGCTCAGACCCAGGTCGTGCGCCTTCGCCGCCAGCGCCTCGGGCGTGTCGGACCCGTCGGAGAACGTTGAGTGCGTGTGCAGATCAATCATCGACGTAGCGTAGTCAAGGTGGACGGAGGGACCTGGGCGCTGTGCGAGACTGGGGCAGTGCCCGCCACCGTTTTGACCCCTAGCGTAGAGGGGTCATGAAAGAAGCCTGCGGCGTCGTTGGAATAGTGGCCCCGGGTCGTGACGTCGCACATCTTTGTTACGACGCCCTCTTCGCTCTCCAGCACCGAGGCCAGGAGTCGGCAGGTATGGCGACCTTCCAGAACCAGCAGATCACCGTCGTGAAAGACAACGGACTGGTAAGTCACGTCTTCGCGGAGTCGACACTTCGCGCGCTCGCCGGATCGCTCGTCATCGGCCACACTCGCTACTCCACGTCCGGGTCGGCCAACTGGACTGCGGCCCAGCCCGTCTACCGTTCGGCCGGCGCGTCGGGCTTCGCGCTGGCGCACAACGGCAACCTCACCAACACGACGGCCCTCGCGGCGGAGGCGGACATCGAGTACACCTCGATGCTGTCGGACTCGGACCTCGTCGCCGAACTCTTGGCGCGCGAGGTGGAATCTGGCGCCACGCTCAACGACGCGCTTGGTCTTGTCCTCGCCCGTGTCGAAGGCGCCTTCTCCATGGTGATCCTCGAAGCCAACGAAGTGCACGCCGTGCGCGATCCCTACGGCTTTCGACCACTGTGCCTCGGTCGACTCGGCACCGCCGACGCGCCCGAAGGTTGGATCGTGGCCTCAGAGTCACCGGCCCTCGACGTCATCGGGGCCACGTTCGTGCGCGAGATCTCGCCTGGCGAGATGGTGACCATCACGAAAGAGGGCCTCACGAGCCAGCAGCTACTCGCGCCCGCCGAAGGCAAGCAGAAGTTGTGCATTTTCGAATTCGTCTACTTCGCGCGTCCCGACGCCTATCTCATGGGCCACCAGGTCCACTCCACGCGTCGGCGCATGGGCGAGTTGCTCGCCCAGCAGTCCAACGTCGAAGCCGACCTCGTGATGGGCGTACCGGACTCGGGGATTCCCGCCGCGGAGGGGTACGCTAAGGTCTCGGGGATTCCCTTCGGCCAGGGTCTGGTGAAGAATCGCTACATCGGGCGTACCTTCATTGCACCCGATCAGAACGAACGCGCGAAGAGCGTTCGGCGAAAACTCAATCCGCTGCGCGAAAACATCGAAGGCCAACGACTCATCGTCGTCGACGACTCCATCGTGCGCGGCACCACCACCAAGGCGCTCGTGGGAATGCTGCGCGACGCCGGCGCCAAAGAGGTGCATCTTCGTATCTCGTCGCCGCCCTTCATGTGGCCCTGCTACTACGGGATCGACACCCCGAATCGCGACGATCTACTCGCCGCGAATCACACGATCCAAGAGATGAACGACTTCATCGGGTCGGACACCCTCGAATTCATCACGCTCGCGAACTTGCGCGCGGCAGTTCAGTTGGACGGCGAATGTTGTGACGCCTGTCTCACCGGCACGTACCCGGCGCCGATTCCGGTAACCCTGGGCGCGGTCGGTAGCCGCTGGTGAGTCGACTGCTCGAGGTCGCCGGCGCGAGAACCTACGCCGACGCGGGAGTGTCGATCGAAGCCGGTGACGACGTCGTCCAGCGATACAAGTCGAGCGTCGAGAGTACGTTCCGCCCGGGTGTGCTCGGTGGCATTGGTGGTTTCGGCGGACTCTTCGCGCTCGACACGAAAAAGTACGACGAGCCAGTACTCGTCGCCTCGGCCGACGGGGTAGGTACGAAACTCGAGGTCGCGAGGCTCGTCGGACGCTACGACACCGTCGGTATCGACCTCGTGGCGATGCTGGTGGACGATCTGGCCTGCGTGGGCGCGGAGCCACTCTTCATGCTCGACTACGTGGCCGTCGGAGCAGTGAATGCGGAACAACTCGAAGTCTTGGTGGCCGGCATCGCGGATGGCTGTCGTCAAGCCAACGTGGCGCTGCTCGGTGGCGAGACGGCCGAACACGGTGGCGTCATGAAGCCCGACGATCTCGACGTCGCGGGTTTCGCCCTGGGCGTCGTCGAGCGCCGCGAGATTCTCTCGGCGCAGCGCGTGTGCGCGGGTGACGTGCTTGTTGGTCTGCACTCGCCGGGTCTGCGTTCGAACGGCTACTCGCTCGCGCGAGAGGTGCTGGTGACGAGCGGCGCGTCGCTGCAAAAGCCCGCTTTCAAGGGCTCCACGCGCACCCTCGGAGACGAACTCTTGGTGCCGTCGGTCATCTACGCGCCGTGCGTGTCGGCGCTGCGTCACGAACTGGGCGCCGCGGTCCACGCCGTGGCGCACATCACGGGCGGGGGCATCGTGGGCAACGTCGTGCGGCTCCTTCCCGACGACCTCAACGCCGTCATTGACATGGAGAGCTTTCCGACGCCCGAGATCTTCTTCGAGATCCAACGCCGTGGCCCGGTGAGCGCGGCGGAAATGGTGCGGGTCTTTAACTGCGGACTCGGCATGGTGGTCGCGCTCGACCCGAGTGCCGGCGCGGCCGCCGTGACGCTCGCTCGCTCGCTCGGTGTCGGGGCCTCCCTCGTCGGTGGCGTGCGTTCGGGTACGGGCGACGTGGTCCTCACGTGAGTGACGCGCGCGAGCGAGTGCGAGAACACCTCCTCGAACACTCGGTTCGACGCGGTGAGTTCACGCTGAAGTCCGGGCGCACGTCGACGTGGTTCATCGATTCGAAACAGACGATCTGCGCGCCCGACGTGATGGCCGACCTCGCGTCGCTCGTCCTCGACGCGATCCCCGACGACGCGACGGCCATCGGGGGACTCACGATGGGCGCCGACGGCGTGAGTTTCATCACCGCCGGTGTCGCGGCGACGCGGGGTCGGGCGCTCAGCGCCTTCAGCGTGCGAAAAGAAGTGAAGGATCACGGCGCGGGCGGTCGAGTCGCGGGCGTGCTTCGTAGTGGCGATCGCGTCGTCATCACCGAAGACACCGTCACCCGCGGAACGAGTCTTCTAGAGGCGGTGCACGTCGCCCAAGAGGTCGGCGCCGAGGTGGTCTTGATCCTCGCCGTCGTCGATCGCGGCGGAACGGCCGAGGCGATGACGGCGAAAGAAGGACTGAAATATCAGGCACTCTTCACTGCTCCGGACCTCGGCTTTTCGTACGAAGGCGCCTAGGACACGTCAAGGACGTCGAGCACCCTTCCTCGCCACGCGTCGAGCGCGGGGTAGTGGTCGGACGAGGTGTGCCCGAAGCGCAGGATCAGCGCGTCGAGCGTGGGTACCACGTTGATCATCTGGCCTTCGTAGCCGCTCGCCCAGTAGGTGCCGTACTGGTCGCCCGTCACCCACCACTGCCACGAGTAGTACGAGCTGCTCTCGTCGTCGACGCTGAGTGGGACCTGTGCTGTGGCGGCCCACGCACGTGAGACGAGTTGCTTGTCGTCCCACCGGCCACCTCGAAGGTAGAGCAGACCAAACTTCGCGAAGTCGAGCGCGGTGGCGTGCACGTAGCTCGAGGCGATGAAGACACCCGTCGGATCGAAGGTCGCCACGGCGCTTTTCATGCCCAGTGGCTCGAAGAGTCGCTGGACGAGATAGTCGCGATAGGGATCGCCGTGGCCCACGACGTCGGCGACAACGCGACTGAGCACGTTGGACGTGCCGCTCGAGTAGTTGAAGAACGTACCGGGTTCGTGAGCGAGGGGCAGGCGCGCGGTGTAGCCAGCCACGTCCTCCCGGCCTTCACCGAAGAGCATCTCGAGCACGTGACTGGTCTGGCCGATCTCGTACTCTTCCACGAAGGCCAGCCCGTCACGCATCGCCAAGAGGTCACGAAGTCGAATCCGGTGTCGGGCATCGGCCTCGTCGCGCCACTCGGGCACCGGGGCGAGCTGGTCAGGGTCGAGCCGCCCCTCATCGACGAGGGTGCCGACCACCATGTGCAACATCGACTTGGCCATTGACCACGAGAGCAGTTGGCTCGACGCGTTAATCGGCTCAGCGGGACGATCGAAGAACTCCTGCACGCCGGCGTAACGCTCGACGAGCACTCGCCCCCCTTGAATCACCACGACGGCGTTGGTGAGGTCGAGTTCGTCCGTCGTGAACACCTCGTCGACCACGGCATCGAGCTCACCTTGTCGTGGGTGCTCGCCCCTGGGCCATTCGGCGTTCGGCCACTCGACACCCGAGGGCTGGGGCGCGAACGCGGGCACGATGGGGGGAAGGTCGTCGTTGTTCATGGTTCTGCATTGTGACACGCGTCGACGTCACAGGCCGTCTCTAGCGTTCGGGCATGGATAACGCCGAAGGACTCGTCACCGCCCACTACGTCTACCGCTCCGAGGTCTTCTCCTCGCGCCATCGTCGCGAAGTGAGTCTCTACCTCGTGGCTCGACTCGAAGGTTCGAACGTCGTGGCACGGATCGACTCTCTAGGGCTCGTGTCGACGCTGCAGCGGACGGGCGTGACCAAGGTGCGCGGACAGCGGGGTGCCCTCAAGGTCGTTGGTCCGTGGCGACAGACCACGAGTCGTCATCACTCGAAGGTGCCGGTCTCACCGATTCGAAGTTGAACGACGGACGTCGCGAGTTGAACCTCCGCGAACACAGGGTGGTCGAGACCGGCGTCGATCCGGTGACCTCACGCTTTTCAGGCGCGCGCTCTACCAACTGAGCTACTCGACCTCCTCGTCACCCCGAGGGGGTGTCGAGCGGACCTGACGGGATTTGAACCCGCGACCTCCGCCTTGACAGGGCGGCGTGCACTCCGAGCTGCACCACAGGTCCTCGGTGTTCTCGAGATCAAGACCCCGAGACGCGAATAGTCAGTCTATCCGTTGTTCGTTACGGCTCTAAATAGTGATTCGTGATCCTCGGACGTTTAGCTCGCGTTCGCCCGCACCAAGCAGAATGGGTGGCCAACGGGATCGAGAAAAACGCGAAAACTCTGGCCCGGCTGAAAGTCGGCCTTGGTCGCGCCGAGACGTAACGCGAGTGCCTCGCTCTCGTCGAGATCCTCGACAGAGAAATCGAGGTGCAACTGTTGGGGCACGGAGCCTTCGGGCCAGGTCGGCGCGACGTACGAGGCGACCTTTTGAAAGCCGATCGTCGCGTGACCGTCGTTCAGTAACTCGATCCACGTGACGTCCTCCACCGGAAAATCACCCAGCGGCTCGACCTCGAGACCGGTCAACGCGGCGTAGAAGTTCGCGAGTTCGAGCGGGGCGGGACAGTCGAGCGCGGCGACGGAGAATCTAACGGTCATGAGCGAAAGTTAGCAAAGGCGCTTCGCCGACGCGGTGGACGCCGTGCTCAGCGGCCACCAGTTTCGAATTACTCGGGGTGGTCGCCAGCGGCCATCACCGTCATGACGGTGCCGTTCACCGGCTCAGTGAAGACACAGATCGCGCTACCCGGCACCGGCATCTCCTCAACGAGTATTGCGCCGCCGTGGCGGGGCACGACTTCGTGAATTCGTTTGAGCGAGTCGACAACGAAGATGGGCTGCCAGTGCGCTGCGTCGTCGCTCTGCGCGTGCGAGACGCTCGCGTACCACTGCTCACCGTTCTGCAGGATTCTCATGTCGTCCTCCATTGTGGTGAGTTGGAAACCAGTGAGACCGGCGTAGAACTCACCGGCCTTCTGGGGGTCGGACGAGACGTGATCGAACCAACCCGGGGCGTTCTCTTCGTACTGGACGCCGAAGCCGTGAAAGGTTCCCGGTTGCCAGAGGCCGAAGTTCGCGCCCGTTGGATCGCTGAGTACGGCCATGTGACCCAACTCCATTACTTGTGACGCCGGCATCATCGCGGTGGCACCGAGTTCGGTCGCTCGTTGAACCGTGGCGTCGATGTCCGACGTCGTGAAGTACGTGGTCGTCGCGCCGCGCGCTCCGTCGGACCGTGAGAGACCGAGCACCGGTGAGCCGTTCGACGAGGCGATGGAGTAGTAACCCATCTCGGGGCCGCCGAGGTCCCACGTCCAATCGAAGAGGGCGGTGAGAAACGCGCGGAGGTCGTGATGCTGCTCATCGGTCTCGACCATGACGTCGACCCAACAGGGCATTCCATTTTCGTGACTGGTGAATGTGGGCATGGCCTCATCCTGTCAGAAGCGACCATTGCGCGCCGGAGCCTTTTGCGTTGCTGTAGGGTGTCCGAAAGATGTCCGAGGTTGTGGACGTGAGCGGCTCGCAACGAGTACGTTGAGCACTGAGAAGTCAGGCGCGTCGCAGCGAGATCACCGGGGGGGGGGCCGTGAGCGAAGAAACGATGCTGAGCGAAGCGCCGGGACCGGCGCACGCCCACCTCCGAGAAAAGATCCAAGTCGTACCGCTGGCCGGACTTCCCTTCGTCGCGCTCGCCGTTATTTTCGTCGCGCTGTCGATTGGCCTTGACTGGCGGTGGGGCCTGATGTTCAACCACGTCGTCGGTGGTGGACTTTGGACCGGTATCGATCTCTTCGTGGGATTGGTGATTGGTCCGATTCTCGGACGACTCTCCACTCCCGCCCGCGCGGAGTTCGCCGCTCGCTTCATGCCCAAGATGGTCATCATCATGCCAACGGTGGTGATGATGACGCTCGCCACCGGCTTTCAGGTGGCGCGTGGGGCTGGCAACCTTTCCGCCTCCAGCCCAAATCACGCCTGGTTGATCGTGTCGTTCTGCGTCGTGGGCGTCATGGCTGCCGTCGCGTTGAGCGTCCTCGAGCCGGCGAACATCGCGGTGCTGTACGAGATGAACAAGCCCGTGCCCAATGGCGAACGAATCGGGCGACTGATGAAACGATTCATCTACACCGCGGGTCTCACCGGCGTCATGCAGATCGCGACATTGGTCATCATGACGAGACTGGGATCGCGATGAGTGTGACGAGTTCGCCTGCGCCCGTTCTTACCGGTGACCGACCCATGCCGCCCGTCGGATCGTTCAGTGCCGCCGCACTCGGATTCGTGATCGTCGGCGGTATCATCCTCGCGTCCTACGCCCCACGCGCGGCACCACTCGGGCTCGCTACGGCTCTTCTCAGCGTCGCGATCGTGTTGCTCGTCGTCGCGGCAATTCTCCTTGTTCGCATCGAAGAATTCGCCTGGGCGACCTTCGGCGTCGTCTTCAAGTGGGTACTACTGGCCTACGTCATCGTCG
This sequence comes from Acidimicrobiaceae bacterium, assembly GCA_003141815.1. GTDB lineage: Bacteria > Actinomycetota > Acidimicrobiia > Acidimicrobiales > RAAP-2 > RAAP-2. The sequence continues at coordinate 8,737 of PLNQ01000008.1, forward strand.
CCGGGATGATCGAGTTCGCCTTCCTCCACGACCACACCCGAGGCTCGTCCCTGGTCCTCGTCACGTTGATGCTGACGGTCTTCGCCCTCAGCGTGCCCACCACGATCGCCTTCACGACCGCTCGCTTCGTCGATCCAACGTAACAATCGGCCGTTAGTAGCACCGGCGTCGACCACGCGGTGCACGAAAGTTCGCAAATATCGCGATGACTGACACGCACGACGCGAAGGGGATAACGGTGTCGTCGTCGCCAGCGCCAACAGCGTCGTCACGATGATTTGCCGAGGTAGAAGCGCGAAACGTCGCTTGGCGCTCCCTAGAATATTTGTGCGTTCAGAGACGACTTCTCTGTTGCGTCAGAGGAGTCGACATGCGTCATTTGAAATCAATCCTGGTATCCGCGTGCAGTATCTCGCTCGTAGGGGCGGGGGTTGTCGCGGCGAGCGCGGCAACGTCCTCGACGTCCAATGTCAAGTATTCGGCGTGTCTCAGCATGAAGTCGGGAACTTTGTCGAAGGTCACGGTAAATGGAGTGCCAAAGTGTTCGGCCCGAACGAAACTCATCAGTTGGAGTGCGCAGGGCCCAAAGGGCGCCGCCGGGCCGCAGGGTGCGCCCGGCAACAGGGGATCGCTCTGGAGTACCGGGACGAGTGCTCCGACGTTGACGAGTTCCCAACGAGCTGGAGACCTCTACCTCAACTCGACGACGGGGAGCATCTACGAATTCGACGCGGGTGCGTGGACTCTTCAGGGGGCCACCAAGGGTTTGCCGGGGAATGCGGGCGCTCCCGGGGCTCCGGGCGCTACTGGATTGAGAGGTTCGCTCTGGAGTACCGGTTCGGGCGTACCATCGTTCACCGGATCCCAACAATCTGGGGACCTTTACCTCGACACGGCAACAGGAAACGTCTATGAACTCGTCGCGGGCACCTGGACTTTGGAAGTCAACATCAAAGGTTCTGCTGGCGCGAACGGGGTCGCGTACAACTGCTCCGCAACGGCGTTCCCCGGCGTCAACTATGACGGGTGCGACCTGCACAACGCCGCCTACTTCAATGTCAACCTCGTCGAGGCGCAGTTCGCGGGGGCAAACTTGGCCACGAGTCATCTCTACGGTGGTTCAAACTTTGACAACGCCAACTTCACCGGCGCCAATATAAGCAGCTCCTACCTGTACAACAACGCAACGTTCGTCAACGCGAACTTCACGGGTGCGAATCTCTCGAACTCGTATCTTTACAGCGGCGGCGACTTCACCAACGCGAACTTTTCCGGCGCCAATCTCACGGGTGCGTTTCTCTACGCGGGTGGCGTCTTCACGAACGCGAACTTCACGGGCGCCAATCTCACGGGCGCGCTCCTGAGTCAAGCCACGCTCAACAACTCGATCTGGTTGAACACCACCTGTCCAGGCGGCACGAACAGTAGCGCGTACACGCCACAGACGTGCGTGGGACACTGACGATCAAGCCAAGGGGTTGTGACGACGACTGCTGCAACTGCCACGTGAGGGTGGTGCCGCGTCACTGTCAACGGCGTCCGGGGAATTTGTGGTCGACCAGACGCGGGGGATTCGTTGATGGCGAACGTCGCTACCAGCCCCCCGGATTACACCCGAATTGATCGGGGACCCATCCCCCCGTCACTTTCATGCCAATGACGATCTGTTCGATCACGGACGCCTGACCGGCGAGCGGCGCGTATTGCGTCCCCCCGTAGGCGCTCCAGGTGGCGTTCGAAAAGCCAATCCCGGAGTACCGAGGTCCGGTCATGGACCAGTTGCCCCCCACTTCACAGATCGCCACGTCTTGCCACTCCGCCCGAAGTTCACGGACCGAGACGCCCATCGAGGTGGCGTCCACGACGAGGGCGCGCACGGTGGGATTTATGACCACTCGGACGGCGACGTCGGGAGGGGCAGGCTTCACGGGCTTGCTCACGGCGGCGGCGCCGGCGGGCTGCGTCAACAGCACCGATGGGATGAAAAGCGCCATAAGCAAGGCGAATGGGATTCTTCGCACGGCTATCTCCTTGGTCTGCGCACCATGTCCGAACGCTGGCGAGCGACGAGTCGCTGACGCACAGCACGAACCTTGGCGAGTTACTTGGAAACCCCCACCTAGGGGCGCATTTGGGTTGGTCACCTTTTCCACAACTCTGTGGGGCGACGACGAAGCAGTCGTTACTGCCAGGTACGAGCCTAGGTGGGGGAGTTGATAGAAAGTTGTGCAGAAAGGATGGAAACGGCAGTAAAGGCCTCGTGATGAGGAGTTATAAGTTTGTGATTCTTTTCGAAATTGGAGGTAAATACCGGTTTCTGGACCCGAAATCCGTCGGCAACCGGACATACGCCGGGAAACCCCTCGGGACCTTTATGACCCGAAAGTGAGTGGCGAGTCCGTGGTGTCCGTCATAGAGCGACGCCAGGAGGCCCCACGAGCCGTCAATGTGAGTCAGACGAGCGAGGTCGCGAGTGAGTCAGCGTTTGGGTAGTGGCCTAGCTTCAGACCTACGCAGGCAAAGCCTGCCGGGCTCTACCGGCCCGAAGGATGTTACGCGCCGCGTTGACGTCGGCGTGAGCGACGTGCTCGCACGAGAGACATCGAAACACCGCCTGGCTGACCCGGTTACCGGCTT
>PLNQ01000160.1 GCA_003141815.1 Acidimicrobiaceae bacterium
GTGAAGACCCCCGAAAAAGAGGGCTACTCGGCCGTTCAGGTCACGTGGGGTACGCGCCGCACGTCGACCCTCACGAAGCCCGAACTCGGACACTACGAAAAGGCCGGCGTCACGCCCGGCAAGAAGCTCGTCGAGCTTCGTCTCGACGACGTGACGGGCTACAGCGTCGGACAAGAGATCCTCGCCAACTCCTTCGAAAAGGGCGAGATGATCGACGCCACGGCCGTCTCCAAGGGCAAGGGCTTCGCCGGTAGCATGAAGCGCCACAACTTCTCGGGTCAAGGCGCCGCCCACGGTAACCACAAGCACCACCGCGCGCCCGGCTCCATTGGTGCCTGCGCGACGCCGGGTCGAGTCGTCAAGGGCACGAAGATGGCCGGACGCATGGGTGGCTCACAGGTCACGACCACCAACCTCGAGGTCATCTCAGTCGACGTCGAACGTCACCTCGTCCTCGTGAAGGGCGCCGTACCCGGTCCCCGCGGTGGCGTCGTGGTACTGCGCACCTCGGTGAAGAACCCCATGAAGGCCGGAGGTAACCGATGAGCGAGGTCTTTACCCTTCGTGGTCCCGTCAAGAAGGACCGACCCGCGTTGGTCCAGCACGCCGTCACGCGCAAGTCGCTCAGTGGCGCCGAGCTCGGCTCGGTGGACCTAGAGCCCACGTTCTTTGGCGTCACGCCCAACATGGCCGTGATGCACCAGGTCGTCAAGGCCCAACTCGCCGCCAAGCGTTCTGGCACGCAGTCCACCAAGACCCGCAAGGAAGTACGCGGTGGTGGCAGGAAGCCGTTCAATCAAAAGGGCACCGGAGGGGCGCGTCAGGGAACCATCCGCGCGCCGCACTACCCGGGCGGTGGCATCGCCCTCGGCCCCAAGCCCCGTAGTTACGAGCAGAAGACGCCCAAGAAGATGATTCGCCTGGCGCTCTACTCGGCTCTGTCGGACCGCGCGAGCATGGAGCGCGTCGCTATCGTCGACAGTTTCGACGCCTGGAGCGAGCCCAAGACCAAAGAAGCGATTACCTCGCTCGCGGCGCTCGGCCTCGCGGGCAAGATCCTCATCGTGCTCGGTCGCAACGACGCGACGGCCATTCGCTCGTTTCGCAATCTCATGAACGTGAAGACCATCGACGCGGGCGAACTGAACGCCTACGACGTCCTCGACTGCGACTGGCTGCTCTTCACCGACGCCACGTTGCCCTCCGCGAAAGTGATTGCCTGATGCGTGACGCCATGAACATCCTGATCCGTCCCGTGGTCTCGGAGAAGACCTACGGGCTCATGGACACCGGTACCTACGTCTTCGTCGTGGACCCTCGGGCCACGAAGATCGACGTGCGTAACGCCGTCGAGCAGGCCTTCAACGTCAAGGTCATCAACGTCAACACCCTCAATCGCAAGGGCAAGAACACGCGCAACCGTCGCACCGGTGTCCGCGGTTCGAAGCCCAACACCAAGCGAGCCTTCGTCACCTTGAAACAAGGCGACACGATCAACCTCTTCGAGAACTAAGGAACACCATGGCACTTCGTCACCGCAAACCAACCAGCCCCGGTCGTCGCTTCCAGACGGTGTCGGACTTCGCCGAACTGACGACCTCGACTCCCGAGAAGTCGCTGCTCTCCGCGAAGCCCAAGTCCGGTGGTCGTAACAACTACGGCCGCAAGACCTCGCGCCACCGCGGTGGTGGTCACAAGCAGCAGTACCGCATCATCGACTTCAAGCGCAACAAGGATCACATCCCCGCCAAGGTCGCCACCATTGAGTACGACCCGAACCGTACGTGTCGCATCGCGCTGTTGCACTACGCGGACGGCGAGAAGCGCTACATCCTCGCGCCCAATGGCCTGAAGGTGGGCGAGTACGTCGAGTCCGGCCCCAAGGCCGACATCCGCACCGGCAACTCGTTGCCCATGCGCTTCATTCCGACCGGTTCCACCGTGCACAACGTGGAACTTCGCCCCGGCGGTGGCGGAAAGATGGCGCGCAGCGCCGGCATGAGTGTGCAGCTCGTCGCCAAGGACGGTGGCTTCGCCACCCTTCGACTTCCCTCGACCGAGATGCGCCGCGTGCCGATCGACTGTCGCGCGACGCTCGGCATCGTCGGCAACTCCGAGCACGAACTGATCAAAATCGGTAAGGCCGGTCGCAACCGCTGGAAGGGCATCCGTCCCCAGACCCGTGGTGTGGCGATGAACCCGGTCGACCACCCGCTCGGTGGTGGTGAAGGTAAGACCTCCGGTGGTCGTCACCCGGTCTCCCCGTGGGGTCAGCCCGAAGGTCGTACGCGTCTGCCAAAGACATCAGACGCGCTCATTATTCGACGTCGCCGTGGACGCGGCGCGCGGAGGTAGGTAGACAATGTCACGCAGCCTAAAAAAGGGTCCCTTCATCGACACCCACCTTCTGAAGAAGGTGGACGCGATGAACGCAGCCAACGAGAAGAAGGTCATCAAGACCTGGAGCCGTCGTTCGACGGTGATCCCCGACATGGTCGGTCACACCTTCGCCGTGCACGATGGACGTCGTCACGTTCCAGTCTTCGTGAACGAGTCCATGGTCGGCCACAAACTCGGTGAGTTCGCCCCCACGCGTACGTTCAAGTTCCACGCGGGCCAGGAAAAGACGGGTAGGCGCTAATGACTGCTGCCAAGACCAACGAACGCCCCGGAACCCGCGCCACGCTGCGCGGCTTTCCGATGTCGGCGAGCAAGGCGCGCGTGGTACTCAACATCGTTCGCGGCGAAGACGTGAACACGGCCCGTGAGATCCTGGCTGGCACGACGCGCGAAGCCGCCGACGTGATCGGCAAGGTTCTCGCCTCCGCCGTCGCCAACGCCGTCAACAACGACGGCCAGGTCGTCGAAGAGCTCTACGTCTCGGCGGCCTTCGCCGACGAGGGCATCACCATGAAGCGCTTCTCACCTCGCGCGCGTGGTCGCGCGGGCAAGATCTTCAAGCGCTCCACGCATATCACGGTGATCGTGTCGCGCATGGACGAAGAGCGTCTCGAGCGCATGCGCAGTGCCCGCACGGAGCAGGCCGCCGCGAGCCGTTCGCGTCGCGTGGCCTCTTCACGTCGTCGCGCCGACCAGACCGCAAGTCTGAACAAGCGCGAAGCAGCTCACGAAGCCCAGGCCGAACTCGACGCCGCAGCCGAAGTCGAGGCGAACAACGCTTCAATCGAGGCTACCGAGAGTGACGTCACTGAGAACTTGGTCGATGACGAGGGCGCAGTAGTGACCGACGTCGCCGCGATCAGTGACTACGACGATGAGTCGCCGGCCGTCGACGCTGCCGACGAGAACGATGAGACGGTATCCAAGGACACCACGAAGGAGACCAACTAATGGGCCAGAAGGTAAACCCTTACGGTTTCCGTCTCGGTATCACGACGGACTGGAAGTCGCGCTGGTTCAAGGAGCGCGGCTACAGGGACCTCGTCATCGAGGACTGGAAGATTCGCGACTACCTCACCCGCCAGCTCGAGAGTGCGGCCGTCTCACGCATCGAGATTGAGCGCAACTCGGACCGCATCCGCGTCGACATCCACACCGCTCGACCGGGCATCGTCATCGGTCGCCGTGGTGCCGAGGCCGAGCGTCTGAAGAAGGACCTCGAGAAGATCACCGGTCAGAAGAACAAGATCTCNNTCCAAGAGATCAAGCAGCCCGAGCTCGACGCCGCCCTCATCGCGCAGGGCATCTGTGACCAGTTGCTTCGCCGCGTGGCCTTTCGCCGCGCCATGAAGCGCGGAATCCAAACGGTCCAAAAGGCCGGCGCCATGGGCGTGAAGATTCAGGCCTCTGGTCGTCTCGGTGGCGCGGAAATGTCGCGTCGCGAGTCCTATCGTGAAGGTCGTGTGCCCTTGCACACGCTTCGCGCCGACATCGACTACGGCTTTCGCGAAGCGCGCACCTCAACGGGTCGCGTCGGCGTGAAGGTCTGGATCTACAAGGGTGACATCTTGCCCTACCAATTGACCAACGACGAGAAGATCGTGCGCGAGGCCGCGATGGCGGCTGGCGACGCGGTGCCCGTCGGTTCCTCACCCACCACGCCCAAGGGCGTCGTTCGTGCCGGCGGCGGTCGCCGTCGCGTGGACGCCGAGCCCGTCGCTGACGACGCCGTGATCGAAGAGATGCAGGGCAGCGTCGCGGATAAGGTCGCCGAATCGGCGCAGCACGAGACGACCAACGAGATCCTCGACGACGTCCAGGACGACGCCGTCACCGACACGCCCGTTGCAGACCTCTTGGCCTCCACGCCTGAAGTCGAGGCTCAGTTGACTGTCGAAGAAGAGATTGAGCGTCGTACCGCGTCGGACCACACCGACACTCCTCACTTTCGAAAGGACGCCGAGTAACTATGTTGATGCCCCGTAAAACAAAACACCGCAAGCAGATGCGCGGTCGTCGGGCCGGTATGGCCAAGGGTGGGGTCGATCTCAACTTTGGTGACTTCGGAATTCAGGCGCTCGAGTCCGGTTGGGTCACCGCTCGCCAGATCGAAGCCGCCCGTATCGCGATGACTCGTCACGTCAAGCGTGGTGGCAAGGTCTGGATTCGCGTCTTTCCCGACAAGCCCGTTACGCAGAAGCCCGCCGAGACCCGCATGGGTTCTGGCAAGGGCAACCCCGAATTCTGGGTCGCCGTCGTGAAGCCCGGTCGCATGTTGTTCGAGCTCGGTGGTGTTGACGAGACGTTGGCGCGCGCCGCGATGGAACGCGCCATTCAAAAACTCCCCATCAAGGCGAAGTTCGTTATTCGTCCCGGGACCCACGGCACACCGGAGGTGACGATCTAATGGCTAAGACCAAAGAACACGTCGAAGAGTTGCGTCGCCTCGGTGACGGTGAACTGCTCGGACGTTTGGGCGAGGCCCGACGCGAGCTCTTCAACCTTCGTTTCCAGTTGGCGACTGGTCAGCTCGACAACTCGGCACGCCTCGGCGCGGTGCGCAAAGACATCGCGCGCCTCTCGACGTTCATGCGTGAACGTGAGATCGCGGCCGCCGAAGCCCAAGAAAAAGGTGAACAGTCATGAGTGACGAAACCACGAACGAACCCACGAACGACGGCGTAGAAGAGGCCGCGATCGAGGCTCCGGTCGAGACCATCGTTGAAGCCCCGGTAGAGACCAAGGTCGAAGCCCCGGTAGAGACCAAGGTCGAAGCCAAGGTCGAAGCCAAGGTCGAAGCCAAGGTCGAAGCCAAGGTCGAAGCCAAGGTCGAAGCCAAGGTCGAAGCCAAGGCTGACACCAAGGTCGACGACACTGACGATGGTCGCGCCAACCCGCGCAAGGTCCGCGAAGGCATCGTCGTCTCGGACAAGATGGACTCGACGCTGGTCGTCGCGGTGAACGAACGCGTTCGCCACGCGCGCTACGGCAAGACCGTGCAGCGCACGAAGAAGCTCTACGTGCACGACGAGAAGAACGAAGCGAAGGTCGGCGACAAGGTCCGCGTGCAGGAGACCCGTCCGCTTTCGAAGCTCAAGCGCTGGCGCTTGACCGAGATCGTGGAGCGTGCTCGATGATTCAACAAGAGAGTCGCCTCAAGGTCGCCGACAATTCCGGTGCGAAGGAAGTCCTTTGCATCCGGGTGCTCGGTGGATCGCGTCGTCGCTACGCCTCGATCGGTGACGTCTTCATCGCCACCGTCAAGGATGCGATTCCCGGCGCCGCGGTGAAGAAGGGCGACGTGGTTCGCTGCGTCGTCGTTCGCACCGCCAAGGAGAAGCGTCGTCCCGACGGTTCCTACATCAAGTTCGACGAGAACGCCGCGGTGTTGATCAACGATCAACTCCAGCCGCGCGGGACACGCATCTTTGGTCCCGTTGGCCGCGAACTCCGCGACAAGAAGTTCATGCGCATCATTTCACTCGCGCCGGAGGTTTTGTAATGAAAATTCATAAGGGCGACGACGTGCTAGTCCTCACGGGCAAGTTCCGTGGACAGCGCGCCAACGTCGAAGAGGCCCTGCCCTCAGTCAACAAAGTGATTCTGGACAACCTCAACATCGCCAAGCGCGCGACCAAGCAGTCGGGCTCGACCATGCAGGCCGGCATCATCGACAAGTTGATGCCGCTCAACGCCTCGAACGTCGCCGTGTGGTGCCCGAAGCACAAGGGTCCCGCGAAGATCGGCTACCAGGTCGTCGACGAAAAGAAGGCTCGCGTCTGTCGCAAGTGTGGAGAGGTTCTATGAGCACCACTACCCGTCCACGTCTGAAGGTCCGCTACGACGAAGAGATTCGTCCCGCGCTGAAAGAGGAACTCGGACTCGCGAACATCATGCAGGTGCCGCGTCTCGAGAAGATCGTCCTCAACTCGGGCGTCGGTCGCGCGACCCAACAGGCCTCGTTGCTCGAGGGTGCCCAGCGCGACCTCGAACTCATCACTGGCCAGAAGCCCATCGTGACGCGCGCGAAGAAGTCGATCGCAAGCTTCAAGTTGCGCGAAGAACAGCCCATCGGCGTCAAGGTCACCCTGCGCGGCGACCGGGCGTGGGAGTTCTTCGATCGACTCCTCAGCATGGCCATCCCTCGTATCCGTGACTTTCGCGGCCTTTCGCCGAAGTCCTTCGACGGACACGGCAACTACACCTTTGGTGTGAACGACCAGTTGATCTTCCCCGAGATCGACTACGACAAGATCGACGCGCCACGTGGCTTTGACATCACGATTGTCACCACGGCCGCGACCGATGAGCAGGGACGCGCGTTTCTTCGCGCGTACGGCTTCCCCTTCAAGCAGGAGAATCGATAAGCATGGCGAAAAAAGCTCTTCGAATCAAGCAGAAGCAGACTCCTAAGTTCTCCACGCGTGCCTACACGCGTTGCGAGCGCTGCGGACGACCGCGTTCGGTGTACCGCAAGTTCGGCCTCTGTCGAATCTGCTTACGCATGATGGTTCACGCCGGTGAGATCCCCGGCGTCACGAAAGCAAGTTGGTAGGAGGACAGCTATGACAATGACCGACCCGATTGCCGACATGCTCACGCGTATCCGTAACGCCAATGCCGCGATGTTCGACAGCGTCAAAATGCCCAGTTCCAAGTTGAAGGAGAACTTGGCGAAGCTCCTGCAGCGCGAAGGCTTCATCTCGGGTTTCACCGTGACGAAGTTAGAGAACAAGCCCGGTGCCCAACTCGAGATCAATCTCAAGTACTCCGAGGACCGCAAGAAGACCATCATTGGCATCAAGCGCGTGTCCAAGCCGGGACTTCGCATCTACAAGAAGTCCGACCAGATGCCCAAGGTCCTCGGTGGCGTGGGCGTGGCCGTCGTCTCGACGAGTCACGGCCTCATGACCGACCGCGAAGCACGCAAGGCCAAGCTGGGCGGCGAGGTGCTCTGTTATGTGTGGTAACTCGATGACGAAAAAAGTGGAGGTTCACTAATGTCGCGAATTGGACGTAATCCCATCTCCGTGCCGGCCAACGTCACGGTGAGCGTGGCGGGTGACGTGGTGACCGTGAAGGGTCCCAACGCCACCATGACCCGCAACATCCCCGACGGCATCACCATGGCCCAAGAGGGTGACACCCTGACCGTCGATCGTCGTAGTGAAGAGACGACCTACAAGGCGTTGCACGGTCTCACGCGCACACTGGTCTCCAACATGGTGACCGGCGTCACCGACGGCTGGAGCAAAGAGCTCGAGATCATCGGCGTGGGTTACCGCGCCGCCGCGGGCGGTCCCGGCGTTCTCAACCTGGCGCTCGGGTTCTCGCACCCCGTGACGTTCACTGCTCCTGAAGGCGTGACCTTCGAAGTGCCCACGCCGACGCGCGTGATTATCAAGGGCGCGGACAAAGAGATCGTCGGACAGGTCGCCGCCAACATTCGCAAGCTTCGCAAGCCCGAGCCCTACAAGGGCAAGGGCGTGCGCTACCTCGGTGAGCGAGTGGCGCGCAAGGCAGGAAAGGCCGCAAAGTAATGGCACGCACTACACGTGAACTCCGCCAACGTCGTCACCGTCGGCTTCGCAAGACCCTCTCGGGTACTGCGGAGCGTCCGCGCGTCGCGGTGAGTCGCACCAACAAGCACATCTCCGCTCAGATCATCGACGACACCACGGGCCGCACCCTGGCCGCGGCCTCATCGATCGAGGGCGCGTTGAAGAGCGCCACCGGTGGCAACATCGAAGGGGCGAAGGCCGTCGCGAATCTGCTCGCGACCCGCGCCAAAGAAGCCAATATCGCCACGGTGGTCTTTGACCGCGGTGGCTTCGACTACCACGGCCGAGTGGCGGCGTTCGCCGACGCCCTTCGTGCCGGTGGACTGGAGTTTTAAT
>PLNQ01000181.1 GCA_003141815.1 Acidimicrobiaceae bacterium
AGGTGTGGTTCTCTTCTTGGATTCGTACGCGCTCTTTGGCTTCGACGGCCTGGTGTAGTCCGTCGCTCCAGCGACGACCTTCGAGGGTGCGCCCAGTGAACTCATCGACGATCTTGACCTCGCCGGCGTCGACCAAGTAGTCCTTGTCTCGATGGAAGAGTTCCTTCGCCCGCAGCGCCTGTCCGAGTTGGTGTACGTAGTTCGTCGCCACCGCGTCGTAGAGATTGGTCACGCCAAGTTGACGCTCCACTTTCTCGATTCCCGCCTCGGTGGGTACGACCGTCTTCTTCTCCTCGTCCACTTCGTAGTCAGTATTACGAGTGAGCGAACGGGCAATGGACGCGAACTGGTAGTAGAGCTTGGTGACGTCAGAAGCCGGACCCGAGATGATGAGCGGCGTACGCGCCTCGTCGATCAGGATTGAGTCGACTTCGTCGACGATGGCGTAGTGGTGACCGCGCTGGACCATGTGTTCGGCGCGGCGCGCCATGTTGTCGCGAAGGTAGTCGAAGCCGAACTCGGTGTTCGTGCCGTAGGTGACGTCGGCGGCGTAGGCCGCTTGCTTCTCGTCGAAGTCTTGGAGGTCGGGCCCCACGCGACCGACGCTGAGGCCCAGGAACCGGTGAAGTTCACCCATCCAGTTCGCGTCGCGCGTGGCGAGGTAGTCATTCACCGTTACGACGTGCACGCCGTTGCCGGCCAGCGCATTCAAGTAGACGGGCAGCGTCGATACCAGGGTCTTGCCCTCACCGGTTTTCATTTCGGCGATCCAGCCAAAGTGCAACGCCATGCCGCCCATGAGTTGAACGTCGTAGTGGCGCTGGCCGAGCACGCGCGTGGCGGCCTCTCTCACCACGGCGAATGCCTCGATCAAGAGGTCGTCTAGGGTCTCGCCCTCGGCGAGGCGCTCGCGAAAGACGTCGGTCTTCGCGCGCAGTTCGGCGTCGGTCAACGCCGCCATCTCGCCCGCGAGGTCGTTGATGAGTGGGACGAGTTCGCCGAGTTGACGAACCCGCTTGCCCTCGCCGGCCTTTAAAATCTTCTGAAATACGCTCATATCGTGCTTTACCCTACCGGTCGAACGGGGACTTGAAGAGGGCTACGAGTGCTGACCTGGTCTTTGACCCCACACCTGCCTGCGGCGGTGTCCGTGCGCACCCCGGGCAGCTTGCGCTCTCCCGCGGTGTCCTCGCACACTTCACCGGCTCCCTTGACGACCACGATGATCGCCCCGGGGCAGGACTTACTTCTAAACCGNNAGCACCAATCTACGCGATGGCATCCCTAGTTCTTAGGGCGTGTTGCCAGCACGAGCACGAGGCGAAGGCCGAGGACCAGGCTCGCGAGCGGCACCAGCGCGCGGCGCCACCCTCGCGCGGTCTGGATCTCGAAGCGAAGGGCGCTTTGATGGTGCGCGATCACCATTTCGCGCGACACCCTCGAACGCGACACGCCCTCGATATGAGTCACCACCGCGTCACTCGTCGCGGCCACTTGGTACCCGTGCTCGCGTAACTGCCAACACAGCGCCATGTCCTCGGCGAACATGAAGTAACGCTCGTCGAAACCGCCGACTTTTTCGAAGGCCGCTCGACGAATGAGGAAACACGCACCCGACACCCAATCGACGGTACCGTCACTCCTCGTGGCGCGGTAACGCTTGGTGGCGGGATTCGCCGGCCACACTGGGGCCAGCACCGCGTGCAGACCCGCGAGCCAGACGTTCGGGAAGACCCGCTTCGAGGGATAGATCGTGCCGTCGGGGCGAAGGATCAGGGGACCCACGAGCGCCACCTCGCGGTGGGACTCCAAGTACGCCGCGAGCGCCGCGACGCTCCCCTCGTGCACGACGACGTCGGGGTTGGAGACGAGTACGTACTTGGAGCGCCGCGCGGCGGCCACGCCTCGGTTGACGCCCCGTCCGTAGCCCAGGTTCACGCCCGGCGAGACGAGCACGATCCCTGGCTCCAGCAACGACGGTGGCACCGAGCCCACCTCGCCATTTTCTACGACGACGATCGATTCGACGTCGTTGTCCAAGAGGGAGTCCACGCACTCGACCAGCACTTGGTCGGCGTGATAGTCCACGATGACCGCAACCACGTCGTCGGCCACGTCCATCACGGCGTCACCTTGTCGCGACCAAGTTCGAAGACCAGTCTCGCGACCGCGTCGCGCCACGCGGGCAGCGCAGCGAAGCTCGAGGTGAACTTGCCCGTATCGAGATCGCTTCTCGCCGGCCGCGACGCCAGGGGCGTTGGCGAAAGCTCACTGGTCTTGATGGGCGTCGCGAAGTCGTCGCCTCTCTCGAGCAGCGTGCCCACGTGGGCCGCGACGTCGTACCACGTGGTCGCGCCGCTGTTTGCCACGTGCCAGAGTCCGCCAGGCCGCTCTCGCACCAACGTCACCAACGAACGTGCGAGATCGCTCGCCGCCGTGACGGTGCCCATTTGATCGTCGACGAAGCGAACGGTCGCGCCCGACGCGGCGCGACCGGCGATCACGTGCACCACGTTCTTGCCGCGAACGCCCATGACCCACGAGGTGCGCACGATGGTGTCGTCGGCAACGCAGTGACGCTCTCCTTCACGTTTCGACGCGCCGTAGACGTTCAGCGGCCCTGTTTCGTCGTCCTCGAGGTAGGCGGCGCCCTTGGTGCCGTCAAACACGTAGTCAGTGGAGATCGTGATGAGGTGCGCTCCTACGTCGTGAGCGCCCAACGAGAGGTTCTGCGTACCTCGCTCGTTCACGTCGAAGCATCGCTCGACGTCCTCTTCCGCTCGATCGACGGCCGTATAGGCCGCGAGATGGACGACCACGTCGGGCCGTGAGGCCCGTAGCGAACGCAGGACCGCGTCACGATCCGTGACGTCGAGATCGTGGCGGTCGAGACCCAGCACCTCGAACTCGCTCTCGCCTACGGGCTTCGCGTCGGGTTGGAACGACGTGTCTCCGCCGAGCGGGGTCACGCCGCGAAGCGTGTCGAGGAGGTCGGCACCCACCTGACCGGCCGCGCCAGTGACGAAGACGCGGGTCGCGCGACTCACCGTTGACTCACGTCGCTCGAACGAACGTGCACCACGTAGCCAATGCCAAAGGCTCGAAGGACGCCGTCGACCTCGACGAGGAGCTGACCCGCGTCGTCGACGCCGCGCGCGACGCCACTGAGCGAACCGCCGAGTTGTTCCACGCGCACGTGTTGGCCAATCGTCGCCAGGGCTCTGCTGTACTCATCTCTCAGTGCCACGCGGCCCTCTTTCGAATCGAGTTGTGAACGACGCGCTTCAATCTCCTCAAGCACGATATCGAGCAGCGCCCGGGGCACGATCGTGACGCCGACTTCTCTTCGAACCGACGTCGCGGCCACGCCTTCGGGTCCCTCATAGGTGAGATTGACTCCGAGACCCACTACGACGGCAAAGCCACTGGTGGTCTCAAGGACTTCCGCGAGGAGACCGGCGAGTTTCTTCTCGCCCACGACGAGGTCGTTGGGCCACTTCAGCTGCGGTCGCAGGCCACAGAGTCGCTCGAGTGCCGTTCGCGTCGCAAGCCCCACGACGGCGACGACCAGTTGCAACTGCGTGGCGTCGAGATTAGGACGCAGCAACATCGAACACAGCAGCGACGCACGGGGCGGCGACACCCACGCACGATCGAGTCGTCCGTGGCCCGAACTTTGAAAGTCCGCCAGGGCGACCAGGCCTTCGGCGACGTCGTCGCGCACCTGTTTGACGACGTACGTGTTGGTTGAATCGATCTCGTCAAAGTGCTCAACGCGCCAAACAATGGGACCCACACCCAAACATTAGGGTTTGGGGGACGAGTGCTAGAAAATAACAGGCTCGGTACGGAGGTTTGCGTGTTAAAGAAAGTCCTCATCGCCAATCGCGGTGAGATCGCGGTGCGCGTGATCAGGACCTGTCGCGAAATGGGTATCACCACCGTCGCCGTCTACTCCGAACTCGACCGCAACGCCCTGCACGTTCGTCTCGCTGATGAGGCCTACGCCCTCGGAGGTCAAACGGCCGCCGAAAGCTACCTCAACACTGAGGCGATCTTGGACGTCATCAAACGTTCGGGAGCCGACGCGGTGCACCCGGGCTACGGCTTCTTCTCCGAAAACACTGACTTTGCTCGAGCCATCACCTCACGTGGCGTGACCTTCATTGGCCCGCCCCCCGAAGCCATCGAGGTCATGGGCGACAAGATCTCGTCGCGTCTCGCCGCCGAAGCCGCCGGCGTCGCCGGGGTGCCCGGTCGCAGCCAGGCGCTCGTGAACGCCAGCGAGGTCGTGGACTTCGGCAACGAGTTCGGTTGGCCCATTGCCATCAAGGCCGCCTACGGCGGCGGCGGTCGTGGGATGAAAGTGGTGAACGCCCCTAACGAGGCCAACGTCGCCTTCGAGAGCGCGCAACGCGAGGCGCTCAGTTACTTCGGCCGTGACGAGTGTTACGTCGAGCGTTACCTGACGTGGCCGCGCCACGTCGAGATGCAGGTGCTCGCTGACGCGCACGGCACGACGCTCTGGCTCGGTGAACGCGACTGCTCAGCGCAACGTCGCCACCAAAAGCTCGTCGAGGAGTCGCCGGCGCCGAACTTTCCCGGCAACGTGCGCCTCGCCATGGGTGAAGCAGCCGTCAAGGTCTCGAGGGCCTGCGGGTACGTGAACGCGGGCACGGTCGAGTTTCTTTACCAAGACGGCGAATTCTTCTTCTTGGAGATGAACACGCGCCTGCAAGTCGAACATCCCGTCACCGAACTCGTGACGGGACTCGATCTCGTGGAGTGGCAACTGCGCATCGCCGCCGGGGAGAAACTGGACTTCTCCCAGGACGACGTGAAGCGGAACGGGCACGCAATTGAAGTCCGCATCAACGCCGAAGACCCCTCCGGTGGACGTTTTATCCCATCACCCGGCACCATCACTCGCTTCGACGAGCCCGCCGGTCCCGGCGTTCGCCTCGACGCAGGCTACGGCGCTGGTGACACGATCTCGCAGTACTACGACAATCTCATCGGCAAGCTCGTGGTGTGGGCGCCCGACCGCGAGCGTGCGCGTCGGCGGATGCTACGCGCAATCGAGGAGACCACCATCGAAGGAGTCCCCACCACGCTCGCCGCGGACGTGGTGATCCTCACCGACGAGGATTTTGTAAACGGGACGCACTCGACGAAGTGGGTGGAAACGAAGCTCGACTTCTCTACGCTGCCCGCGCCCGCCACGGCGGCGCTGTCGGTTGGCGAGGGTGGCGTGCGTAAAGACGTGACGGCCGAAGTCAACGGACGACGCGTGACAGTGTCCCTTTGGATGCCCGAGTCCGACGACGACGTCCTCACCCGTCCACAGAGCACGGCACTGAAGCCCCGACGCGAACACCACAGTGGCGTGCTCGGCAGCGGCTCGGGCAAGGTGACGGTGCCGATGCAGGGCACCATCGTCAAAGTCAACGTCGAGATCGGTCAAGCCGTCGAAGCCGGTGAGACGGTCGTTATCCTCGAAGCGATGAAGATGGAGAATACGGTCAACGCGGAGAAGTCTGGTGTCGTTAAGTCAATCAACGTAGCGACGGGCGACTCCGTGAGCGCGGGCGACGTCGTCGTGGAGATCGAATGACGATCCAAGAACGTGTCGCCGAGACGATCGAAAAGTCACGCGGCGAGCTGATCTCTCTCAGTCATTTCATTCACGCGCACCCCGAGCTCGGTTACGAAGAAGTCGAGTCCTCGAACGCAGTAGCCAACGCCGCCGAAGCGATGGGCTTTCGCGTCGAACGAGGTATTGCCAATTTGCCGACGGCCTTTCGTGCAACCAAGGGCACCGGCGAGTTCCACGTGGTCTACTGCGCTGAGTACGACGCGCTGCCCGACGTAGGCCACGCCTGCGGACACAACATCATCGCCGCCTCATCACTCGGCGCGGCCCTCGGACTCGGCGCCGTTGCCGACGAACTCGGTCTCACCGTGACGCTGCTCGGCACGCCTTCGGAAGAGGGTGGTGGGGGCAAGATCGACCTCATCAACGC
>PLNQ01000104.1:0-414 GCA_003141815.1 Acidimicrobiaceae bacterium
GGCTCGTGCCCTTGACGAGGCCCTCGAGGAACAGGTCGTAGGCGCGATTCTCGAACTGGCGAAGCGCGAACTGGCTGCGGTACATCGCGACCTTGTGGGCGAGGTCACTGCTGGTGGGGGCTACTTTCGTGCTGGACATCTCTTCCTCCTAGTACTTGTTCGCGACCATTAGTTCTTGCGCCGGAAAGTGCGTAAGAATCGCCGGTCCTTTATCGGTAACGACGATCTCTTCTTCGATGCGCGCCGCCGACACGCCGTCCGACGCCGGGCAGTACGTCTCCAGGGCGAAGACCATGCCGGCCTTCAACTCAATGGGGTCGCGCATGCTGTTCAGTCGACTGATGACGGGCCGTTCGTGCAGGCCCAGTCCGAGCCCGTGACCGAACTGCAGACCGAAGGCCGCCATCTCGTTGG
>PLNQ01000104.1:447-5719 GCA_003141815.1 Acidimicrobiaceae bacterium
GGGCCTTGGCGTAGGCCTCACGCTGGGGCGCGGTGGAACTACCCACCGACATGGTCCGGTAGTAACAGGTCCGATACCCGTTGTAAGAGTGGATGATGTCGAAGAACGCCTGCTCGCCGGGGCGGATGATGCGGTCGGTGAAGTTGTGCGGGTGCGGATTGCAACGCTCCCCCGAGACGGCGTTGATGGCTTCCACTTGATCGGAACCCATCTCGTAGAGGCGCTTGTTCGCGAGCGCCACGATCTCGTTCTCCCGGACTCCGGGCTTCAACGCTTCGAAGATGTCCTGGTAGACCCCGTCGACCATGGCCGCGGCCTGGCTGAGCAACATCAACTCGTCGGGGTTCTTGATCTGGCGCGCGTCGAGCATGAGCTGCTGCGCGTCACGGACGTCGACGCCGGCCTTTTGCATCTCAAAGAGAAAGGGCAACTCGACGATGTCGATGCCGATGGGCTGGTCGAGAACACCGTGGTCGTTCAAGATACCGACGATCTCCTTGACGGCCGACTCGAAGAGTCCGGCCTTAGGCGCGATGGCGCCGCGAAGACCCAACATGCCCGCGCGACAGTTGTCGGGCTCGAGCCAGGGCGCGAAGAGTTGGTGGTGACGAGCGGCCGAGCCGAAGTCCCAGATCATGGGCTCGCCGGTGCGCGTGAGCAGGCAGTAGCGCGACATCTTGTCCCCGAGCGCGCCGCCGATCCACGTCTGCGAGACGTAGCGAATGTTGTAGAAGTCGAAGAGCAGGATGGCGCCGAGGTCACTGGCCTCGAGCGCCTCGCGAGCCCTCGCGACGCGGTACGCGCGCAGGCGATCGAAGTCGACGCGGGTCTCAAAGTCGACCCCGTTGTGACCCGGGGTGTTCATGATCGGACCGAATCCCTCTCTCACGGCTTCACTCCCAGTCCGTCGTCGATGGTTACGTTCTCGGGCGTCATCACGAGTCCGGCACTACGGGCCTCTTCGAGGAGGAGCACCGCGAAGTCTTCGTCCACGTAGCCCGCGCCAATGGCGCTGACGACCAGTTGGGTGCACAGCGCCGAGACGGGCATGGGCACGCTCATCTTCTTGGCTTCGGCCATTCCAAGGTCGAAGTCCTTGCGCAGCAGGACCGGCGTGAAGGTCGGGGTGAAGTCAAGGTTGACGAAGGCCGGCGTCTTGTAGCGCGAGAACGTTGAACCCATGACGGAGTTGTTGATGAATTCGAGGAACGCACTTCGTGAAATGCCGCCACGCTCGGCCAACACCGTGATCTCGGCCATGGCCTGGGTCACGATCCCTAGGAACATGTTGTGACAGATCTTGACGAGTCGCGCCACCTCGTCGTCGCCGACGTACGTGACGCCGTGACCGAGTTCGTTCAGGTAAGGCTGCGCCTCCTCGAAGGCGTCGCGCGTACCCGACACCGCGAGGGTCAGCTTGCCCGAAGCGACGACCTTTGGGTTGCCACTCACCGGCGAGGCGAGGAAGCCGATGTTCTTCGCGGCCAGCGCCGCACGAACCTGGGCCGACGTCATTGACGACACGGTCGAACAGTCGACCACAACCTTGGGGGCGGCGTCGCCCGAAAGGATTCCGTCGAGACCAGTCGTGACGTCGAGCAGATCCTTGTCGGCCGAGACCATGATGAAGATAACGTCACAATCGGCGAGGTCGCGTGGGGTGTTGACCACCTTCGCGCCCAGTTCACCGAGCACTTCGGCTTTCGCGCGGGTGCGATTGGTGACCGTGACGTCGTAGTTCGCTACGACCAGGCGCTTGGCCATGGCAGTACCCATCCGGCCACAGCCAATCCAGCCGATGCGAGTCTTGTCGTCACTCATGCGTTTGCTCCTAAAGTTCGTTCGACGCGGGTGCCGCGCTCGAAGACGTCGCCTTGATGCTGCCGCCGAGATAGAGCGCGCCGATCTCGGGGTTGTTCAAGACCTCACTACCCGAACCCGAGAGTCGGAGCTGACCGTTCTCCAACACCACCGCGTAGTGGCTCATGCGAAGAGCCTGGCGGGCGTTCTGTTCGACGAGCAACACCGTACGTCCGACACTATTCATCAACTTGATGGTGTCGAACACGAGGCGGAGCGTCTTCGGGTCGAGACCCATCGAGGGTTCATCGAGCACGACCAATTCGGGCTCCAACATCAGACAGCGCGCGAACTCCACGAGGCGCTGTTGACCGCCCGAGAGGCTGCCGGCCTTGTCCTTGGCGCGCTCGGCCACGATCGGAAAGATCTCGGTCACGTGCTTCAGACGCTCAGCGATGACCTTCTTGTCCCTCACGAGGAAGGCCCCGAGCTCGACGTTCTGTTGGACCGTCATTTCACGAAAGAGACTGTGGTTCTGGGGAACTTGGACAATGCCGAGTTGGAGGATCTCTCGCGGAGTGAGACCGACAAGCGGCGTCCCTTTGAACCAGAGCTGTCCAAGTCGCGGACGCACGAGGCCACTCACGGTCTTAAGCAACGTGGACTTACCCGAGCCGTTAGGCCCGACGATGCACGTCACGCCACCCTGGGGAACGTCGAAGTCGACGCCCTTGATGACGTCCCCGCCGCCGTACCCGGCGACGACCCCTTCGAAGCGAAGGAAGGTGGTCGACTCAGCCATGGTCCACCGCGTCGCTCATCTCATCGTCAGCGATGCCCAAGTACGCGTCCAAGACGGCTGGATTGCTGCGTACTTCGTCGGGTGTACCGGTCACCAAGTCACAGCCCTGGTGCATCACGGTCACCTTGTCGCAGATCTTCATGACGAACTCCATGTTGTGCTCGACGATGAGGAACGTCTTGCCACCCTTATTGAGGGTGAGGATCTTTTCGCTGATCTCATTGATCAGCGTCAGGTTGACCCCACCCGCGGGTTCGTCGAGCAAGATGACGTCGGGGTCGGCCACCAGCACGTACGCCAATTCCAAGAGTTTGCGCTGACCGTAGGAGAGCGAACCCGCTTGCAGCGAGGCCAGGCGCGAGAGACCCACGAAGTCCAGCCACTCCATCGCGGCGTCAAGTTCAGACTTAGAGGACTTCGAACGGGTCAGTCCGCGCAACCAACTCTCGTCACGCTGCGTGGCGACGAGCATGTTCTCGATGACACTGATGCGAGCGAAGATGCGCGTGAGTTGAAAGGTGCGACCGACGCCGAGAGCGAAGATCTTGTTGGGCCGGGCGTTGGTGACGTCGTGGCCGTCAAAGAAGACCGCGCCCTTATCGGGTTTCACGTACCCGGTCATCACGTTGAACAGGGTGGTCTTGCCCGAACCGTTAGGGCCGATGAGACCAGTGATACTGCCCTTGTCAACGCCGAGTGAACAGCCCGCCAACGCCTTCACGCCCCCGAAGGAGCGCGACACGTCTTTGGCCTCGAGAAGTGTTGTCATCAGGGCTTCGCTCCTGCCGGCGCGGGGTCCACCACGGTGTTCGCCGTGGAGTTCGCCGCGATGTTCGGCTCGGACTCCGTCTCACGCTTCGCACCGCGACCGGCCCACCCCTTCGAGACGGCGGGGACAATGCCCTGAGGCATGAAGAGGATAACGAGCAAGAACAAGACGCCGAAGAGGATCAAGTACAACGAGCCATTCGAAAAGTACAGCGTCAGGTACTGCTGGGAGGATTCGAGAATCAGCCCTCCGAGCAGGGGGCCGAGCAGTGTGCCGAAGCCACCGAGGAAGGCCATCAGAGCAACGGTGATGTCGAAGTTCGGTTCAAAGACGAACTGGGGATAGATCTGACCGATGAACATCGCGTACAAAGCCCCGGCCATGCCGATCGTGAGGGCCGACATGGTGAAGCCCGTCATTTTGACCGCCGTCACTCGAACCCCGAGACCGAGCGCCCGATCCTCGTCGTCACGAATGGCGAGCAACTGCAAGCCGAAACGAGAGCGGCGCACTGCCGCGGACAGCAGGGTCGCGAAGACGACCAGGCCGAGCGCCACGTAATAGAAGGGCAGGTTGTAGATGTTGATCAACCAAGGGATCAAGGGCAGTGAGACGCCGGCCGCCCCGCCCGTGAACGACGCGTTGATCGCGAGGAGCTGGAAGACGAAGAAGAGGGCAATGGTGATCACGACGAAGGTGTGTCGGCGCACACGAAGCGCGATCGCGCCGACGGGGACTGCCACCACCATGGCCACGAGACCACCGAGGGGTACCAGCCAGAACTGCGCAGCACCACCAGCCATGTGCGCGTTCGTCGACACCAAGGCCATGGTGTACGCCCCGCACCCGTAGAAGATTCCCGTACCGAGCGAAACGTAGCCCGAGTAACCAGAGAACATGTTCCACGACGTGGCGCACGCCATAAACAGCAACGTGAAGACCCCAATCGATGTCCACGTCGGGTTCGTCACGATGAGCGGAAACACGACGAGGGCGACAAGTCCGATGCCCCAAGACGAAGGCTTCACTTTTGACATCAAGCCACTCTCGCGGACTGCTTGCCAAAGAGTCCCTGGGGACGCAACGACAACACGATGACGAGGACGAAAAAGTACGTCGGGGACGACCAGATCGGCGACCACGCCACGGCGACCACGTCACCCACGGTGACCATCAAGATCGCGGCCAACAACGCGCCGCCCAGACTGCCCATGCCACCCAAGACGATGATCGTCAAGAGTCGAGAGATCAAGTCGTAACTCGTACTGGCGTTGAACGCGTTCGTCGCGCCGTACACCATGCCACCGGCGGCCGTAACGGCGATGCCGAGACCAAAACAAATGGTCGACACGCGCTTGACGTTGATACCCACCAAGGCCGCGGCGACCTGATCGGCCAGCGACGCTCGAATGCTCGCGCCGAATCGTGTGCGGTACAACATGATGTACAGGGAACTCAACAGCCCGACCGCCAAGATGAAGCCAAACAGGTAGATGTACGGGAGATAGATCCCAAAGATCCGAAAGGATCGGTTGACGTACCAGGCTTTTAGTTGCACGATGTTGATGGAGTAGATCATGTTCAGTGCTCCCTCAATAATAAGGGAGATGGCGTAGGTGACCAGAATGGACATCGACGTCCGTTCAGGCCCCTTTAGCCTGGCCATGAACACGCGCTCCACCACGACCCCCACGACAAAGAGCGTGGGGATCGTGATGATCAAGCCAACGAAGAGGTCAATTCCAAAGTGCACCGACAGCGTGTAACTCAGGTAGGCACCTAAAATCACCAAGATTCCCTGAGCGACGTTGATGATGTTCATCACTCCGAAGATGAGGGTTAACCCCGTCGCCATGAGGGCGTAGACCGAACCGGTCAGGACGCCGTCAAGTATGGCGTGA
>PLNQ01000104.1:5736-18579 GCA_003141815.1 Acidimicrobiaceae bacterium
CGAGTGGAGGTACTTGATGATCTTCGCGTTGTCAAAGCCCTTCGTCGCAACGACCGCCTGGTTGATGACCTGACCAACCGAGTAGGCCTCTGCAACGTCAGCACTGATAGTCGAGGCAGATCCGCCGTACTTCTTCACGTAGGCCGCGACCATCGCTTGGCTACCCGGCGTCGTCGCCGAGCCGTACCACGCGTTAGGAACCATCACGCCGTTTGCGTTCTTGATGCCAACAACCGAACTGAACGACGTGCCCTGGTCCGGACCACCCGTGGCAATGAAGACCTTCGGGTTGTAGTGGGCCTGCTCGAACGCCTGCATGAAGGCCGACACCGTCGGCACGTCAACGGATCCAAGGACCACGACTTGCGCCTTGACGGCCGCTACCGCGTCGGCGATCGGGGTGTAGTCCGTCGTCTCCGCGGGAAAGACCGAGTAGTACGCAGTCTTGATGCCCGCTTTGGAGATGATTGCCTTCGCAACGGGGATCTGAGGCTCGGTGAAGGCGTCATTCGTGGTCACGTACGCAACCGTCTTGGGACGCGTACTCGCTGGCAACGCGGCAAGCCACTGAGCGAACGGCACCAGCGAATCCTTGACGGGCATTGACACGTCGAAGAGGTTGGTTAGTCCGGCCTGGAAGACCGAGGGCGCACCGCCGGCTCCTTCCACCATTGCGTAGCCGTAACGAGCGACAGCCTTCGCCGCGGGCAAGCTCAACAGTGATGAGAACGGCCCGAAGGTCAAGTTCACGTGGTCAAGTGAGATCAACTTCTGGTAGTTCGTTACGACCTGTGTAGGACTTGACGCGTCCGACACGATGTCGAGCTTCACCTGGTGACCGAGCAGTCCACCGGACTTGTTGACCGAGTCGGCCCAGAGCTGGTAGCCCTGCTTGAAAGCGTTACCGTCGGCCGAGAAGTCACCCGACAGCGAGAGCGAAATACCGATCGTCACTGGTTTACCCTTGGCGATCGTGCCGCTCGACGCTCCGCTCGACGTGGCCATCATCGCCAACGACGCGGCTGCGACCGAAGTCACACCCAGCGCGCGAAGAAGTCTTCCTTTTCTATTCATAGTTTCCCCCAGCGTTATACGTCCCCGGCGCTTCCCCGATGCAGATGTCCAGGACCGATCACTCGGTGAGTGATGGGCTAACCATAATGACGTAGTGGTACCCCGTCAACCGCAGGCGCATGAAAAGAATTCAATGATTCAGCACTGTTCAGCGTGGTGAGAAGTCCATTACCATCAGCATCAATCAGCGGTCCACTAGGGGGAAACATGGCAGACGATCTGGTGGAGACTGCCGTGGCGAACTGGGAGCCGCGCTTTTGCTCAAACGGCGTCGAGGTGAGCGACTACGCACGCATCACGAAAGACCTCGAACACTGGGACGACTGGTGCGCGGCGTGGTGCAAGGGCGCCGAAGTGCACCTCGAACTCGCCGAAGCGGCGCTGGCCAAAGGTCACACTCTCAGCGCCGGTGAGTTCTTTGCCCGTGCCGCCACGTACTTTCACTTCGGCAAGTTCCTTTTCGTCCACGACCCCGACCAGGCCAAGGCGGCGCACGCTCGCGCGGTCGATGCACTCAATCGGGCGACACCTCTCTTCGTTCCACCAGGACGTCGAGTAGAGATCGACTTCGAGGGCTCGAAGATGGTCGCCCTCTTTCGAACCCCCGACACGAACGGTCCGCATCCGACGGTCATCTTGATTCCTGGTCTCGACTCGACGAAAGAAGAGTTCCGCGAGATCGAACGGGCTTTTCTCGATCGCGGTATGGCAACGTTCTCCCTCGACGGCCCGGGTCAAGGTGAAGCCGAATGGACGCTCGCTATTCGACCCGAATGGGACCGTGTTGGCGAGGTCGTCATCGAACATCTGGCGACCATGACCGACGTCGACAGTTTGCGTCTCGGCGTTTGGGGTGTCAGCCTCGGAGGCTTCTACGCCGCGCGCATGGCGAATTCGGATCTACCGATCAAGGGAACGATCTCTCTGGCCGGTCCGTACAACATGGGTGCCTCGTGGACGAACCTCAATCCCTTGACGCGCCACGCCTTCCAGGTGCGCTCGTTCAGTTCGACACCCGAGGAAGCGGAGAAGCGGGCGTGGGACATGACCCTCGAAGGGCACACCCACAACATCACGACGCCCTTGCTCGTCATCATGGGAAAACGCGATCGACTGTTCCCGTGGCAAGACGGCGAACGCTTGGCGAGCGAAGCTCGCGGCGAGAGCGAGCTGCTTTTGCTCGAAGAGGGCAATCACGGCGGCGCCAACGTGATCTACCGTCATCGTCCTCAAGGAGCCGACTGGATGGCCGAACGTCTTCAAGTTGCCGGCGGCGCGTGATGAGAACGTCGACAACAACTACGGTGGCGCGCCATGCCTAGAGTCACCATGCCCCAACTCGGCGAAACCGTCGCTGACGGCACAGTCACCAAGTGGTTCAAGAACGAAGGCGACACCGTCAAGCGCGGTGAGACGCTGTTCGAAGTATCTACCGACAAAGTCGACACCGAGATCCCCGCACCGGCCGACGGCGTACTCACGAAGATCCTCGTAGCCGAAGGTGAGACGGTGGACGTCGGCACGCTTCTCGCGGTGATCGGCGATGACGATCTCCCCGAAACCTCGACGGGCAACGCACACACTTCTTCATCGGCTTCAGCCACGTCAACGGCGCCGGCCCCGCCGGTACCCGAAGCAGCAGCGTCAAATGAATCCGGTGGCCACGTCTCCCCCGTCGTTCGCCGCCTCCTCGCCGAGCATCAACTCGACGCCAACGACGTTCCCGGAACGGGTCCCCAGGGACGTCTTACGCGTGATGACGTTCTGGCCTTCGTCGAAAGCAGAGCCGAGGCGCCTTCGGCGACGGCCAACGGCGCGCTGTCACCCGTCGTGCGAAAGCTCTTGCGCGAAAACAACATCGACGTGTCGTCGGTGCGCGGTACCGGCCCCGACGGTCGCGTTACTCGTCGTGACGTCGAAGCACTGATTAGTTCAGAAACTGGCAGCGCCGCGACCTCGGGCGACGAGGTAATCCCCTTCACCAAGATTCGCCGACTCACCGCCGAGCACATGACGCGTTCGAAGTCGACGTCCGCCCACACATTGATGGTGAAAGAAGTGGACTACGAACACGTCGAGGACGTGCGACGGACACAAGGTGCCGCGTTCAAGGAACAAGAAGGTTTCTCCCTCACGTACTTGCCCTTCAATGCCTTGGCCACGCTCGCGGCATTGCGCGACTTTCCGCACCTGAACGGCTCGGTCGGCGATGACGAACTGATCATTCACCACGATCTCAATCTCGGGATCGCCGTGGACTTGGACGGCAGCGGTCTCGTCGTACCGGTAGTGCAACATGCCGACAGCTACGACCTACGCTCGATTGCGCGCAAGATCCGTGAACTCGCCGCGGGCGCGCGCACGAAGAAGCTCACCGTTGACGACATGGCCCACGGCACGTTCACCATCACCAACCCGGGGCCATTTGGCACCCTCATGACGGGCGCGATCATCAACCAACCCCAAGTCGCGATCCTCGCCACCGACGGCGTCGTGCGAAAGCCTGTCGTCGTTACCGACGGCTCGCGCAACGAGGCGATTGCCATTCACTCGGTGGGAAATCTCGCCCTCACCTTCGACCACCGGGTCATCGATGGCGCGTACGCTGCGCGTTTCTTGGCTCGAATGGCGGAGATCTTGCAAACTCGAGATTGGGCCAGCGAGCTCTAACGCTCGTCTTTCCCGGTGGCGACGCGCGACGAACAACTTAAGGTGGGGACCTTCACGCCCTCACTCCTGATCGACATCGCCCGATCCTCGGGAGCGTTTCGAAGGAAAGGTCTTGATGTCGTCGAGTCGTTAGTCCCGTCGTCACCCGCGCAGTTCACTTCGCTCGAAGCTGGTGAGTTCGACGTGGTTTTCACGAGTCCCGACAACGTCCTCGCCTATCACTTCTTGTCGTCGAATCCCCTTCAACGCAGCATCCCCCTCCAGATCATTTGCGGTATCGACCGCGGACTCGGTTTGTCGCTCTGCACCGCGCCAAGCATCGCCGACACTGAACACCTTCGCGGACAGATTCTCGGAGTCGACGTTCCCCAATCGGGATTCGCGTTCGTGGCCTACGCCCTGCTCGAAAGGGCCGGTCTTCGACCGGGTGACTACACGATTGAATCTCTGGGCTCGACGCCTCGACGGACGGACGCGCTCATCGCGGGTACGTGCGCGGTCACCATCTTGAACGCAGGTAACGAACTTCGCGCCGTGGGTGCCGGGTGTGCCGTCGTCAGTCCCGTGGCCGACCTCGGTCCATACTACGGAACGGTCCTCGCGACGTTGTCGGATCGTGAGGATGACGTGAACGAAGTCAACCAGCGCTTCGCCGGCGCGCTGCTCGCGACGACGGGCGAGATCATCGCGGGCAACAGAGAGTCCGAGGCCATCGAGGCAGCGATGCGACTACTCAACCTCAGTGAGTCTGAGGCCCAGGACCACTACGAATGCCTGCGTCATCCAACGACCGGCTTCGTCGCGAGTGGACGAGTAGACCGCGCGTCGATCGCAACGCTCGTCGAACTTCGCCGCACGTACTCGCCCACGTCCGAGCTCGACGAGATCATGGACGCTCTCGACACCGTGGTGCTGGATGGTGTCCTTGAGTAGTGCCAAACACGTCTGACGCTTCGTGCCGCGTGAAGTCTTTGCGCAGCACGTGACTAGCCTCGGACTATAAGTGAAACGTGAACCAACGAAGTAAAGGAAACGAGATCTCATGACCACCACTGAAGACCAACGTTCGACCAAGTCCAGCGTTACCGACGCGTTGCTCCTTCGTCGCCCCGTGTGGCAGTCATTCATCGGCGGCGCCTTCATCGACGACGACACGGCCGCGACCTTCGAAGTCCTCGAGGCGTCGAACGCGCAGCCGTTGGCGCGCGTGGCGATAGCGAGCGACGCCCAAGTAGACCGCGCGGTNNGCGATGATGCGCGAAGTGGCGCAGCGCATCCGAGACCACGCTGACGAACTGGCCGAGCTCTGCGCGCGCGAAGTCGGTAAGCCCAAGCGAGACGCCCTTCGCATCGACGTCCTGTCGTGTCACTCGAGTTTCGACTACTACGCCGGCATCACCGACTACGTGAGTGGCGAGATCCTCGACCAGGGCCCCATCGAGGCCCGCGTCACGTACGAGCCTTACGGCGTGGTCGCGGCGATCCTCCCCTTTAACTGGCCCCCGATCCACTTCTCAAAGAAGTGCGCGCCTGCACTGGCCGTGGGCAACACCGTCGTGATCAAGCCCGGCGAGCAAGCGCCTCTGACGGTGCTGCGACTCACGGAGATCGCGAACGAAGTATTGCCCCCGGGCGTCATCAACGCCGTGAGTGGCATGTCGGCGGGCGCGGCACTGGTGGCCCATCCCCGCGTCGAGCGCATCTCCTTCACGGGCTCNNGGTGAGGCCTGTACCTCGACGTCGCGCATTCTCGTGCACGGTTCGATCTACGACGAGTTCGCCCGACGCTTCGTCGACAAGACCGCGCAGTTGGTGGTGGGCGACCCGCTCGAAGTCGGAACTGACATCGGGCCCCTTGTCGACGCGAAGCAGCACCAGCGCGTGCAACACTTCGTCGAGCTCGGCATCGAAGAGGGCGCCACACTGCTCTTCAAAGGCATCGTTCCCGACGACGCGCAGTTCAGTGAGGGCTACTTCGTCGCGCCGTACATCTTCGGTGACGTGACCGCGAAGATGTCGATCGCACAAGAGGAGATCTTTGGACCCGTCGCTTCGCTGATGCGTTTTGACACCGACGACGAGGCCGTTGACATCGCGAACGACTCGCCCTACGGACTCACCGCAGCGATCTGCACTCGCGACGAAGCGCGCGCAGCTCGACTGGCCCAACGACTCGAGGTCGGCATGGTCTTCGTGAACAACTACACGAGACGAAACTTCATTGGCTCTCCGTTTGGTGGCGTCAAGGGCAGTGGCTTCGGCCGTGAGTACGGTCCCGAAACGTTGCACGAGTTCGTGCGCGCGAAGAACGTGCGCTTTCCCTCTGGTCGGGGCCCAATTCCCGGCTGGCCGCCACAACCACAGCGCTAACACCCGCGGGGTGATATCTCGCGCGCGAGCGCGCGCAGTAAACTCGCTCAATGACTCGTGACAGGATTTTGGAGTCGGCCGCGCGCGAAATCGAGCTCAACGGGATGACGCAGTTCCGCGTGAAGCGCGTCGCCTACGCCGCCAAGATTTCCGTGGCTCTGCTCTACAGCTACTTCGACGACCGCGAAGACCTCATCGCCTGCGCCATCGTGCACCGTTTTCGCGAAGTCCTCCTCGGACTCGCCGAGACGTTCACCCATCCCCTCGAGTCAGTAGAGACGACAGAGGACCTACGCCAAGCACTGCGAATCATCATCGCTGACGCCCAGGTCCCGGCTCGCACCGAAGCGCGGATCCAACGCATCGAGAGCATGTCGTTCGCCCGTCACAACCCCACTGCGTCGGCCGGTATCGCCGAAGCGAAGAAGGAAGTGGCCACGAGGATCGTCAGTCGAGTGAAGCCACTCGAGGACAAGAAACTCCTCGCCGAAGGCATGAGCGCGGTGGCCTTCGCACGGATTTGGTACGCCCTCTTCTTCGGTCAGATTGAACTCGAGGGTGAGCACGCGTTGTCAGTGAACGCGGACGAATGGTTCACTGCGCTCACGGTGCTGGCCGAGGCCGCCATCCGTACGGAACCCAGCTCACTCTTGTCGTAACGCCGTCACTCGGCGCGACGCCGTTCCTTACGAAGATTCCCGCTGGACTGTCTAGGGAACGAATCGCGCCCTTGACGCTTCGAGCTCGGCGAGCGCTTCCGCGCGACCGACCCAGTTCTCGACCTTCACCCACTTGCCCTCGTCGAGGTCTTTGTACACGGTGAAAAAGTGGCTAATCCGGTCGAGGACGTCCTTGGGCACGTCACCGATGTCAGTCGCCGACTTCCACTTCGGGTCGTAGCTGGGAACCGTGATGAGTTTCCCGTCTTCACCGTTCTCGTCGGTCATGACGCACATGCCGAGGACCTTCACCTCGATGAGACAGCCCGGAAAGGTCGGGAACTCGGTGAGCACGAGCGCGTCGAGGGGGTCACCGTCACCGCCCAATGTGTCGGGGATGAAGCCATACTCCGCCGGGTAACCCATCGCTACGACGAGGTGTCGGTCAAGTTTGATCGTGTGCGTGTCGTGGTCGTACTCGTACTTGTTCTGACTGAATCGCGGAATTTCGACGACGACGTTGACCGTGTCCATGGAGATGCTCCTTCGTAGATCGCGTAGTGAGTCCTGCTCACTCGTGGTCAATCGTAGCCACCGTCTGAGCCGCGCTCGGCGGCGACGGCACTGTTTCAACGCGCGTCTCGCCCCAAGTCGCAATGAGACGCCGTCCTAGACTCAGTGCGCGAGAAGCCACGCTTCTTGACACGAGGAGGTCCAAATGGATCGTATTGGTGTAGTGGGTTGCGGTCTTATGGGATCTGGCATCGCCGAGGTAACGGCGCGCGCCGGGGCCAACGTTCTCGTCGTCGAACAAGACGCCGTCGCCATGGGTAAGGGCCTCGAGCGCATCGAGAAGTCACTGCTTCGAGCAGTGACGTCAGGGAAAATGGCCGAGGAGGAGTCCCTTCGCATCCGCGCCAACCTGTCGTTTACGACGGACTTCGCAGAGCTCGAGGACCGTGAACTCGTCGTCGAGGCCGTCGCCGAGAACGAAGAGATCAAACTCGACGTCTTTCGAAGGATCGACGCCGCCGTGAAGGACACGGAAGCCATTCTCGCGACGAATACTTCGTCGATCCCCATCATCAAGCTCGCCATGGCGACCCACCGCCCCGAGCAGGTCATCGGCATGCACTTCTTCAATCCCGTGCCCGTTCTAAAGCTCGTCGAACTGATCTCGTCGCTGTTGACGAGCCCCGAGACGACGGCTCGCGCTCGTGCGTACGCGACAGAGTCGCTCAACAAGAGAGTCATCACCTCGCCCGACCGAGCCGGCTTCGTCGTGAACGCACTACTCATCCCCTATCTCCTGTCGGCCATCCGAATGCTCGAGTCGGGGTTCGCCAGTGCGGAGGACATCGACACCGGCATGGTCGTCGGTTGCGCGCACCCCATGGGTCCGCTCGCGCTCACCGACCTCATTGGTCTCGACACGACGATGGCGGTCGCCGAGTCGCTCTACGAGGAGTTCAAGGAGCCACATCTCGCGCCACCACC
Source organism: Acidimicrobiaceae bacterium (assembly GCA_003141815.1). Classification (GTDB taxonomy): domain Bacteria; phylum Actinomycetota; class Acidimicrobiia; order Acidimicrobiales; family RAAP-2; genus RAAP-2. The sequence goes on from PLNQ01000104.1 coordinate 14,007, forward strand.
GCTTCTCTCACGCATGACCCAGGCCGGGCTCATGGGCCGCAAGTCAGGCCAAGGTTTCTTCTCGTACAAGTCGTAGGTCGTCGTTGAGGTCGACACATCGACAGAACTCACGCGTCGACGAACGACAAGAAAGGTTGCCCCTCCACCTCCTACGCTGAGAGGTGAGGAGGATCGTCGTGGTCAACTACATCGTGACGCTGCAGTGCGTCGACGTACCGGGCATCGTGCGCGCGACCAGTGCCGCCATCGTGGGAATCAACGGCAATATCCTCGAGAACGACCAGTTCACCGATCCCGTCACGGGTCAGTTCTGCATGAGAACTCGCTTCGAGACGGCCACGGGCGACATCCAAACGGTTCGCTCGAGATTGGAAGGCGATCTCGCGTCCTTCTCGCCGAAGCTGGGCATTCGCCTCGAAGACGCCCGTCGACGGGCCCTCGTCATGGTCTCCACCTTCGACCACTGCCTCGCTGAACTGCTCTATCGGCACGAACACGATGAGCTCCCGCTCGACATCGCGGCGATCGTGAGCAACCATCCCGACTGTGCGCCACTGGCCGAGCGCTACGAGATCCCCTTCTACGAGATCCCAGTCACGACGGAGACCAAAACGGACGCTGAAATAGAACTTCGCCTGTTACTCAAGGAGTTTGACGTCGATTTCGTCGTCCTGGCGCGTTACATGCAAGTGCTCTCACCCGAACTCTGTTCCGATCTCAGTGGTCGGATCATCAACATCCACCACTCCTTCTTGCCCGGGTTCAAGGGTGCACGCCCTTACCACCAGGCCTACGAACGAGGAGTAAAACTCATCGGCGCGACGGCGCACTTCGTCACCTCCGACCTCGACGAGGGCCCCATCATCGATCAAGACGTCGTGCGCGTCACTCACGCGCGACTACCGAAGGATATGATCTCGCTCGGTCGGGACATCGAGCGCAGCGTGCTCGCTCGAGCAGTCCGCCTCGTCGCCGAAGACCGCGTCGCGCTCGTTGGCAATCGGACCGTGATTTTCTCGCAGTAATCCAAAACTGTGTTGGACAACGATCTCCACATTTGAAGGTGAGACAGTGACTCGAGAGCGACGTGGCGTATTCGGCGAAGCAGTGGCGCAGTACGAGGCCGCACGACCGGGTTATCCCAACGAGCTCGTTGACGACGTCTTGAACTACGCCGGACCAGTTGGTCGAGCATTGGAAGTTGGTGCCGGCACGGGCAAAGCGACCGTCGCCTTTGCCGAACGTGGTGTGAATCTTACCTGTCTCGAACCAGATCCTCGGATGGCGGCGGCTCTGGTGCGTCAAACCTCGAAGTTTCCCTCGGTGTCCGTCATTGAGGCGTCGTTCGAGTCGTGGGAACCAACTGAGCGATTTGATCTCCTTTTAGCGGCTCAATCGTGGCACTGGGTCGACGAAGATAGAAAATGGGACCTCGCGTACGCCGCACTTAAAGAACGCGGAACGATGGCGCTCCTGTGGAACCTGTACGCACTAACCGACACACCTACACAGATCGCACTGCTCGACATCGACCGTCTCTATCGCGTCGACGTTATCGGGCACACACCGAGTGAAAGGCCGTTCAGCGATTTCGCCGGCGAAATTGAATTGGCCGAAGGCTGGCCGGCGTATGACCTCGTCGATGACCCTCGATTCGACAATTTCGTAAGTCAGCGCCATCACTGGGAGAAGAACTTCCCCACCGCTTTGTACCTCGATTTTCTCTCGTCACTCTCCGCATTTCGCATGATCGACGAAGTCCAACGAGGGGCGTTGCTTCGCGACGTCGCCTCTGTCCTCGACAGTCATGGTGGCTCTGTTTCCGTCGGGATCGCCACTGACCTCTTCATGTGCCGTACCAACTAAGTACGGCGAAGCTCCAAGAGGCGCTGACCCCAATTTCACGGATCAAATTGCAGGTGGCGATCCTTTAGATTTTGAGACCATGATCGTCCTCTCGAGCTTCAAATCATTGCTTGAAACGGGTGAGATCCTTTCCATGAGTTAGAGGCCATCACGTGAGCGTCGTCGACCATGCGTGACGAACTCTGATCAATAAGACGAAAATTCCTCTCTCCACCGGACAGGTTCCAACGAGAAGGGAATTTTCATGACTGCTGCTGCCGGGAACTACGTCATCGTCCGCGGGTGTCCCCGACGACGATTTCTGGCTCGAGGCAGAAAATCCGCGAACCTTTTCTTGGTCCCGCGCGTCTCTATAGGTATGCGACGCGTCTCACCATCTCCCCGATCGAGGGCGGTCGACTAAGTGGAAGGCTCTACCGTCGTGGACGACCTTCAAGCGTGGCTGGCGGAGTGCTATCCCCAGTCAGTCCGAACGGCGTACCTGATTCTCGGAAATCGCCTCGACGCCGAAGACGCGGTGCAAGAGTCGTTCCTTCGCGCGTGGAAGTTCCGCGACTCCCTTTCGAAAGAGTCCAGTTTCAAGCCGTGGCTGTATCGAGTCGTGGTCAATACGTGCAACTCCAAACTTCGCCACGACATCCCACGAAGGGAAGGACGCGTCAACGACGTGAATCTCGTTGACGTCGCAACGATTGACGACCTGCCCGGCCGTATCGCGTTGTCGAACGACGTGATGTGCGCACTTCGGGACTTACCCGTGCATCTTCGCGTCGTCGTGGTGCTGCGCTACTACGCCGATCTCAGCGAGCGAGAGATTGCCATCGCCATTGCTCGCAGGCAAGGGACGGTGAAGTCTCGACTCAATGAGGCCCGCTCGCGACTTGCCGTTCACCCTGCGCTGAAGTCCGAGGCACGAAGCATTTCCACCGCAAACAAAGAGGTGACCGGATGACCATGATTGACGAGGACGTCCTCATCAACGCACTCAACGACGTCGCGAACGCGTTCGAAGTCTCCACCGAAGCTTCGGACCGAATCTTGGCGGAGGCAGAGGCGAACGAACCTCCCAGTCGAGCGCGCCACATCCCCACCTTCGTCAGTCAACACAGTCGCGGGCGCACGTATCTGGTGGCGGCGGCGCTCGTCGTGGTTGTCGCCAGCGTTTCGGTGCCGCTCTTTCGAAGTGAAGGCAACGCCAACAAAGTCGAAACCTTTGGCCCACTGGGAACTCCTCACTCAAGTCAAGGGAGCGTCATCACGAAGTCGCCGGGCGTAGTTACAAACGGTACGGGGTCCGGTGTGGCGCTGTCACCCACGGGCGTAGGCAAGACGGCCATCACCGGAACTCCCTTCGCCGGTGGCTCCTCGAGCACGTCATTAAAGATTGAGTCGAACGGATCGATCGCTTTGACGGTGAACAAGGGTCACGTCGAGTCAGCCTTCACAACTCTGAGCAAACTGGCCACGAGCGACGGAGGTTTCGTCGATAGCACCCACGCCAACGTGGGATCGCGCACGTCCGGCAAGTTCTCCTACGGCACGATCGTCGTCCAGGTACCGCAGCGCAATTTTGCGAAACTTGTGGCGCAGGCCCAGCGCGTGGGCCATACGACGTCGGTGAGCACGACCTCCAACGACGTGACGGTGCAGTACGTCGATCTCCAGGCACACATCACGGCCCTTGAGGCGAGTCGACGACAGTATCTGGTCATCATGACCAAGGCCACCACGATCAACGGCATCTTGGCCGTGCAGAGTCAGTTGGATGCCCTGCAGAGTCAGATCGAACAACTCCAAGGACAGCTCAGCGTTCTCAGCCACGCCACCACGTACGGAACCCTCACCGTGGTCGTCTCCGAGGCCGGTCACCACGCCCACGCAACGTCGCCGCGAACTGGTTTCTCTAAGGCCTGGCACGACAGCGTTAGCGGCTTCGTCTCGGGATTCCAGTGGTTACTGCGGCTCGCGGGGCCGATTCTCTTTGCGGTTCTCGCTCTGGGCGCGTTGCTCACCTTTGCAAAGTTCGCACGTCGCGTCCTTCGCCGTCGCCGGATCTAGGAAAGAACCGACGACGCGAGGCCCCGGATTACGATCTCAAGGCGTGATCATTAGACAAGCGAACGAGAGCGACTGGGCTGACATCTATCCCTTCTTTCGCCTGATTGTTAGCGAGGGCACCACGTACGCGTTTCCCAAGGAGCTCTCGCTCGAGGACGCTCGTCCGTGGTGGATGGAGCGCCCGCTAGGGACAACCGCTGTCGCAGTAGAAGACAGTTCCATCGTCGGGTCAGCCAAAATGGGTCCCAACCGGCCTGGCCGAGGGTCGAACGTCGCGACGGCAAGTTTCATGGTCGACCCCATCCATCAAGGAAACGGCGTCGGACTCGCACTGAGCAACTACGACATCGACTGGGCCCGCGCCGCCGGCTATCGGAGCATCCAGTTCAACGCGGTGGTGGCAACCAATGCCGCAGCGGTACGTCTGTGGAAGAGATTGATTTTCTCAATTATCACTACGGTTCCCAATTCGTTTGACCACCCCGAGCACGGATTAGTCGGACTCCATTTGATGTACTTGGAGCTTTAGGAAGCAACGCCAGCGTTGAAAATCATCGAGTGTGACGCGTCGCGAGAACCGAAAGTTCAACCAGAACCTAAGCCACCATTTGATGCCAGCAGTTGGCCGTTGATCCAACCTCCATCGGAG
>PLNQ01000132.1 GCA_003141815.1 Acidimicrobiaceae bacterium
AGCAGCCACTTGGGCCCCACGGAGAGGCGATTGGGCAGCAGCACGAAGAGTCCGGCGCAGAGCAACAGGGCCAACGAGGCCGGCCAGTGCGCTTCGGTGTGATCTTCTTTCACGCGTCGACCTAACTAAGGGTGGCTTGTGAAAGCGAGGTGAGATTACGAGGGATCAACAACGTAGGGAAGCTCTTGCTGGTGAGGAGCTTGTTGATCGAGGCGAGCGGAATCGCCTTCACGTCCGTTGGCGTGACCACGTGCACGGGTTGGTTGTACGACGACACCGTCACGCTCAGCGTCGTAGTGGAATGCGCCGATTTTACGGTAACGCTGCTCATGGATACCTCGCCCTGGCGGCCCACCGTGATGGTCCAACGAACGGACCCGAGCACCGACGTGGAGGACGAACCGAAGAGATTCGTGAGGGCCACGTGATTGCGGTAGAGGACGTAGGTCGACGAGTAGCCGCTTTTGCTAACCACCTCTTGAAAACCCGTGATCAGTTTGATGTCGGGCTTGGTCAACTCGAGCGCGACGCCGAAGAGCGCCGGCGTCTTCATCTTGGCGTCCATCCACGGTCCACTGGACTGCGCAGCGGAACGCGCGTAGAGGTGATTCGCAACGAGTCGAAGTTCAATGGCGGCGGCAGAGACGACCGCGGGGATACTCACGATGGCGTCTACTTTGTTGGTCGCGAAGTTGACACCGACGTTGGCGCTGAGGTCGAAATTCGCGCCGGCCGACAAGTGCACGACCAGCTGCGCCGTCGAGGGCGGATAGCCGTTCAGGACCAGCGGATCCTTCGCGAGTCCCCCAGGATTCGAATCGGTCGCGGCCACAACCACGCCGGTAGCAGTAAGTGCGAGAGCGGCGGCGGCGAGCGCGAGGGCCATGAAGCGCTTCTTTACTGCCATTTCACTACCCTACCGTTTCGTTTTCCAGAAGCCTAAGGGTGCGACATTAAAGGTTCGCTCAAGAGTTCGAGCAGCAACTCGTGCGAGATGTTTCGACCGCTCGCGATAAAGCCGACGCGCGACGTTTCGTCATCGACACGATTGGCGGCGATCGCTGCGTACGACGCCGCAGCCGAACCCTCCATGACGAGTCCGTTGTTCTCGGCAATCTCGCGCACGGCGCGGCGAATCTCGACTTCGGGCACGAGCACGAGGTCGATCCCACTCTTGGCAACAATCTCGTTAGTGATGGCGCCGTCGTCACCGCCGCCGGCGAGCCCGTCGGCGATGGTCGGGTGGTGCACGACATCAGCCATCGACGCACCGCGCAGCACGTGATACAGCGCCGCGCTCTCTTCGGGTTGGACGCCCGTGACACGAATGTCCGAACGACCTTGCAGGTCGCGCGAGAGGAGCGTCCCCGAAATAAGGCCGCCACCACCTACCGACACCACGACGTGCTCGATTTCGGGCGCTTGACGCAGCATCTCGTCAAAGACCGTGGACTGTCCCGCGACGACGTCACTGTCGTTGAATGGTGAGATGAATCGGATGGCCCTCGTTTCGGCGAGGTCCTTCGCGTGTCCTTGGGCGTCGTCGTAGGATGAGCCGAACTGGATGAGTTCGATGTCGTACGTAGAGAGCTTCTTCACTTTGGCCACCGACGCGTTCGCCGGCACGACCACTGTCGCTCGTACGCCCAACAGCGTCGACGCGTGCGCGATACCAAGACCGTGATTGCCGGCCGAGGCCGTGATGACCGCGCCGTTGGGATCGTCGCGGTGCGCCGCGTCCACTGCCGCGAGTGCACCACGGATCTTGAACGATCCCGTCACTTGAAGACTCTCAAGCTTGACGAAGACTTTTCTCCCGTGCACGAGAATCGTGACGGTTGGCGTGGGCTCTAAGTAGCGGGCCACGATCTCGCGGGCGCGCTCTAGTTGTTCGTTCGTTGGGGGCGACACGTGACGAAGCATCTCGCTCAGCCTACGCGCAACTTTTTTGTGCCCTTTGTACTCTCAAGTAAGGTCAACCGGTGCACACGATTCTCGGCGTGGTGGTCGTCGCGACGCTCGCGTTCTTGGGCACCATGGTCGACAACTACTTCGCCTTCGCGGCGCAACTCGTGGCCACCGAGCGTGATCGATTCCGTCGCGTGAGTTGCGCCCAAGCGCTCGGGGTGGCGACGATGATCGCCCTGGCGGGGAGCCTTGGATCACTGCTCACCCCCATCCCAGTGCGCTGGATTGGCGTGCTGGCCCTGGCGCCCTTTTCGTTCGCGTGGCATTCGTGGCGCCATCGAGCAGCGCCCCGTGAGCAGTTTCGTCGTGGCGTCCTCACCACGTTTGCGATCACGCTGGCACTGGGCGGTGACAATCTCGCGGTGTGGATACCCCTCTTGCGGGCGAATGGCTTCACCCACGCGTTGGTAACGATCGCCACGTTCGCGTTCCTGGAGATCGTCTTTCTCTTGAGCGCCCAACGCCTCGCGACGCACCCTCGGGTCGTTAACTGGGGCAGCGAGCACGCCGCAACGTTCATGCCCTACGTCTACGTGTTCCTCGGAGTGCTCATCTTGATCGAGTGCCACACGATCTAACGCTTTCAAGTGAATTTCGGATGCTTCGACCGGTAGCGTGGTCGTCATGGCACAAAGTGGTGCGCAACGAACTTTGCGTCGGCTCACGGTCATCGTGGCCATCCAGTGGATGGGTGCCACACTCGGACTTCCTCTTCTTCCTCTCTTCCTAGAGCATCGCGGAGGCACGCCGGCGGTGATCGGCATCATCCAGTCGATGTTCTTCGTTGCGGGTGTCGGCACGCAGTTCGCCTTTGGCCAACTCGCTGATCGATTCGGCCGGCGACGCATACTTGTCGGCAGCCTCGTCGTCTACGGTTTCGCGAGCATGACCTACCTCCTTCCCGTCACCGCGCCGTGGTTGGCCGTGACGAGGGCGTTCCAAGGCGCCGCCGCGGGCGCCATCGAGGTTGCCTCGTTGTCGGCGGTGGCATCGCTCTTCGCGGAGTCCGAGCGCGGTCGCGCAGTGTCGCGAATCTTTGCGGCCCAACTATTCGGCCTGGCGATCGGACCGGTCGTAGGCGTCGTTGCCTCAGTGAACAACCTCGGGTGGGCCTTCTTCGTGGCGGGGCTCGTCAGTCTCTGCGCGGCCCTCGTGGCGATGAAGACGGACCTCGGCGATAGGGCGTACGACCCGACGCCGCTCCCGAAGATGCAGTGGAGTTCGCAACTGACGGGTGCCCTCGTGGCGGCGGCGGCGTCTGGGATCGCCATCGGCGTCTACGAGACGTGTTGGAGTCTTCTCATGCACGCGCATCACGCGAGCACACTTCAGATTCGTCTTAGTTGGACCTTCTTTGGTCTGCCGTGGATTGTGCTCTCGCGCTTCGGCGGATGGCTCGCCGACCACGCGAATCGCCGCTTCATCGCTCTGGCGGGCCTCTTGAGTGGTGCCTTCTTCCTGGCGCTCTACCCCCACATCCACAACAACAACCTCATCTTGGTATTGGGTTCGTGCGAGTCCATCGGCGCGTCACTGTCGGTGCCGTCCGTCTCGTCACTCATGAGCCAAGGCGCAGTCCATCGTGAACTCGGTCGTCGCCAGGGCCTTTACACCATGTCCAACACGGCCTCGCTCGCGCTCGCCGCGGGCGTGTCCGGATTCCTCTTCACGGTTGACTCGGCACTTCCCTTTTCGTTGCTCGCCTTCATCTCGGCGGCGCTCGCCCTGACGACGTTGTTCTGGTGGCGAAACGTGCGGGGCCAAGTCAGACCGGAACTGGCGACCTAACGACAAAACGAGCGACGCTTGCGCGTCGCTCGTTTTGGTGAACTGACTTGAAGTCGAGATTACGACTTCCAGATTTGGTCCCATCGAGCCGAGCCACCGTCGGGGCTGAGGCATCGAGTCGTACCGTCGGCCGCAGTGCCCGAGACCCAGTTCTGCACGTTCTTTCGCGCCGCGAAGGCAGTGACCAGAGTGTCGAGGAAGAGGTAAGGAAAGACCCTCGCGAACTGAGTGTTGACCGTTTCCCACGACTTCTTTTGCAACGCCGAGCCCGGCGCGGCGGCGAGAGCGCGCAACATCGAGTTCTCAATGGTGGAATCGCCTTGGTGAGCGAAGTTCACGGCGCCCGCGATGTACGTGCCCGCGGGCAGCGCTGCCATGCCAAGTCCGCCCACGGCCGGTGAGGCCGTCGCGTTGAGCGAGAGGAACCACACGTAGTTGAGCGACGGGTCAACGCCACCGAACTGATTCCACGTTGAGCAGTCGTACTGTCCGTAGATCACGTTATTGATCAACGTGCTCTGGACGACTTGACGTTGGGTCACCGTGATGCCGACGGCGGCGAGCTGCTGCTGGAAGAACGCGAACGCCTGGTTCGCCGAAGAGTTGCCGGATACGGTATCGATCACGAAGCCAACCTTCGAAACGCCGTTGGCTGACTTGTACGCGTTCACCAACGCCTTGGCCTTCGCCGGGTTGTAAGCGGGGTAGCCGGGGTTGCGATAGAACGGCGACGTCTTGCGGTAGACCCCGTCGGCCACCGCCCCGACGCTGCCGTCGATCACCTTGAAGTAGGTGCTGCGGTTGATCGCCATCGCGCAGGCCTTACGAATCGTGACGTTATTCACGACGGGCTTCAAGGTCGTGTCCCACTGCAAGGTCGATGGGTTGACGGCACCCAACGTGCCCACAAAGTCCGCTTCCTGCACGGTCGTCGGCGGGGCCTGGCCCTTCAAGATGTACGGCAGGGATCCCGGTACGCCAATGGAGGCGAACTGACCGGCCCAGCAGAAGTACTGGTTTAAGGTGCCCGTCGTGTTCATGATGAGACAGTTCACCGACGGGTCACGCGGGGCGCTTTCGTCCGTGACGTAAGTGATGTTCTTCATCTTCTTCAACGCTGCGATCTGCGCACCGGACTGTTGAAGGATCATGTCGACGCCACCGCTTTGAAGTGCCTGGTTGCGTGACGCGTCGTCCACGATGGTCTTGAAGTTGATGCCGCTGAGGTAGGGCAACTTACGACCCGCACCGTCCTTGCGCCAGTATCCCGCGTTCTTCGTGAACTGGGACTCCACACCGACCTGCCAGGACTTGACTTTGAACGGTCCCGTGCCGATGGGGTTGCCGGTGTACGTGGGGACGAACGACGAAGGGTGCGCCATATAGGCAATCTGCTGCTCGGCGAGGGTGATCGGGTACGCCGAGAAGGGAATAGCCATGTTGTACGCCACGGTGTAGGTGTCGATCTTGGTCACTGAAGTGAGAATGGGCTGAATAGCCAGGCCCACCGTCGGGTCGGCTTTGGCGGCCGTGTAGTTCGCAATCACCAAGTCAGCGTTGAAGGGATCACCGTTCGTGAACTTGACGCCCTGGCGGAGCGCGATCGTCCAGACCGTGTAATCGGCGTTGTGTGACGCCGACAGCGCCAACATGGGCAGAGCGACTTTGCCGCTCAGGGACATCACGAACAGCGGGTCGTAGAGAGCGTTGGCCACGCAGAACGCCGACTGGTCCATCTTCCCCTGGGCGCCGTTGAAAACGTGGAAGTTGGGAACGTCACTGATCAAACCGACGGTGAGCGTGCCACCAATCTTCGGCCGGCCCTTATTGACTCCAACGGTCGCCCCCGCGACGTTCGCGAGCAGTCCGTCTACGACGGAACCAGCCATCGCAACGCCACCAAGAGTGGCCGCTGAGTGAGTAAGGAACGATCGACGATCGAACGTTGACGACATCTTTGTCCTGCTTTCCCCCGGAGAACCCCCCCTTGGGTTTCTCCACTGGGCGAAACTTAGCAAGAAAGGCCCTACTGGCTAGTACACCCTCGAAATGTCGTCGAGAGGGAAATTACTTCAGGACCCGGGCGGAGGGAGGGCCGCCCGGATCCTGAAAAACGGGGCAAAAACATCGTTTACTTGGTGGGCGTGCCGTCACCCATCGGTCCCTTCAGGAACTCCACTGAGTAGAGAAAGACTTTTTTCTACTCAGTGGAGTGAATCGCGGGACCTTCACAACACTTTTTGACGCGTACTGCTTCCTGATGTCAAACAGTTTGACGCGGCACTTTGTGCTGGCCATTGGATGAGGATAAGAAGCCCCTAAAACTGAGTTTTGTTACCGGAACAAGAATCGTCTTCAATACGCTTTAGGGCCCAAGGGGTTTCGGGCATACTGGGCGCGTGCGACCGGCACTTCGCCGGTTCGTGCAGGGGACAGTATCTATCAGGGAGGACCACAAAAGTGGCGTCAACTACCGATTCGCACGATGGGTCGCCGGGCGACCCGGCGTTTCACATCGAACAACGTGGCATCGACTTCGTCCCGGAGTCAGAACGCTGGGCAACACCGAGGAATATAGGGGCTTTATGGGCCGGCTCGGCCATCAACGTCGAGTATTTCATCTACGGCGCCCTATTGATGGGCTTTGGCTTCAGTTTCTACACGGCACTGAGCATCATCATCATTGGCAACCTCTCCTTCTTTCTTCTAGGACTTGCGTCGTTGCAGGGCCCCGAAACAGGGACGACGGCCTTTACGATCTCACGCGCCGCCTTTGGCACGCAAGGGTCGAGACTCGTCAGTTTCTTCAACTGGATCACGCAGTTGGGCTTCGAGACCGAGGGGTTGATCCTCATCGTGGGGGCTACCATCGTCCTGTTTCAAATGGCGGGCCTACACGTCTCGAGTCCACTGAAGGTGGTCTTCATCGTGCTGGCCGCAGCCATCCAGGCAGTGGTGCCGTACTTCGGTCACGCCACGATGGTGAAGGTCCTTCGATCGCTGATCATTCCCTTCGGCGCCATCTTCGTGTTACTCGCCGTCTACGACTTGAAGCACGGTTCGGCGAACTTCAAGGGCAGTCCCTTCGCGAACTGGGAGCTCTACACGGCGGGCATCGCCTTCACGATCGCGCTCTCGGGTCTGGGTTGGACGGAGTGCGGCAATGACTACACCCGGTACCTGCCGCGTGACGCGAAGAAGAGCTCCATCGTCGGCTGGATCTTCGTGAGTACGGCGATTCCCGAGATCATCATGATGGTTCTGGGCGCCGCGACGTTTACATTCCTCAACTCCCCCGCACAGTTTGCCGCGTGGAACGGCGCGAACCCCTTTGAGGCACTGCACGGTCAGCACTTCATACCAAGTTGGGTGATCGTGTTGTTCTTGTTGTTCGCCATCGTGCAACTCTTTGGCATCAACTCGCTCGACCTCTACTCCTCGGGCGTGTCGCTCCAGGCCATGGGTCTACGACTCAAGCGCTACCAGGCGGTGGTGTTGGACTCCATCCTCGCGTGCGCCCTGACGATCTGGGCGGAGTTTCAGTCCACGTTCTCGCTCTACATGAAGGAGTTCGTCGGCGTCATCATTGTGTGGATCGCGCCATGGTTCGCCATCATGTTGGTCGACTGGTTGCTGCGTAAGTACCGCTACAACGCCGCCGAACTCCAGCGACGCGATAACGGGAGTCTGTACTACTCCGGCAAGAGCGGCGTCAACTGGAACGGCATCATCGCTTTCGTCGTGGGTCTCGTCTGCGCGACGCTCGCCTTCTCCAAGGCACCGCCGCCGGTGAACTTCCCCTTCCACTGGATGACGCCGGTGTCCAATCACTACGGCGGCGCGTGCGCTGCCAAGTTGGTGCACGGCATCTGCAGTGCTGGTTGGTACGGCGGCGCGGACTTCTCGGTGCCGACGGGCATCATCCTCGCCGGCCTCGTCTACTTCGTCCTTGAGAAGATGACGGGCAATGTCGAACGACAGGTGGAGCGTCAACAAGAGCTCGAGGCGACGCGGTAACGATCCAAAGACGACGCACCCCGAGCCCGGCTCATGCCCGGCTCGGGGTGCATCGTCGCGTTCAGCCGTTCCAATCTTCGACGAGACCGCCCGATCCGTCGGGACGAAACACCGGAATCGAGCCCAATGCTCGGACCATGGACGCATCGTCGCCGAGGGCCGTGCGCCACAGTCCCGCCTCAGTCACCAACGTGCCAATCGCCACGATGTTGGCTCCGACACGACGTAACAAGCGCAGCGACGCACCAGTCGACGCACCGGTCGAAATGACGTCGTCGACGATCGCGACGCGCTTTCCGTCAACGTCGGGGATTCGAGCTCGGTCGAAGAGCAGTCGCTGCTCGACGTCGGTAGTAATCGAGCGGACTTGTTCGGTGACGGCGTCGGCCAAGTGAATCTTCGGAGTCTTGTGTAGGACCACGTACTGGTCGAGTCCGAGGTAGCGCGTCACTTCAACGGCCAGGGGAATCCCCATGGTGGCGACCGTGGCGACAACGTCGAGATCGTAGGGCGCAAGTACCGCGGCTAACTCTTCGCCGGCCTTGGCCATGAACGAGACGCCCATGTCGACGGTGATGAGCAGCGCAAGGGCCAGATTCTCGTTCAACGAGACGACGGGTAGGTCGACTCTCTGCGATCCAATGTCAACCGAATACGTTCCTCTAGTCACGGTGCTGGAGCATACTTAAGTCGTGACGAACAACAGGACACCGCTGGAGACTTCGCTCGCGACGACCATGCTGGCGGCGGCCTACGACGAAGCACTGCTCGGCCTGAGCGAAGGCGGCATCCCCATCGGCGCGGCACTGTTTACCCGTGACGGAATACTGCTCGGTTCCGGCCACAATCGTCGCGTGCAGGAAGACGACGCGTCGGTGCACGCCGAGACGGACGCGTTCCGCAAAGCGGGTCGGCGTCGCGACTACCCCGAGTGTGTCATGGTCACGACCTTGTCGCCTTGTTGGTACTGTTCGGGACTCGTGCGCCAGTTCAACATCGGCGCCGTCGTCATCGGTGAGGTCGAGAACTTTCACGGGGGCCACGAGTGGCTCAAAGAGTTGGGCGTGGAAATCGTCGTCTTGAACGACCCCGACTGCACGAAACTGCTCTCGACGTTTATCGACGCGCACCCCGAGCTCTGGCACGAAGACATTGGCCTCTAAGCGTTATCGGGCCGGCGGTCCGAAGAGCCGATCTCCCGCGTCGCCGAGGCCGGGCGTGATGTAACCCACGTCATTCAACTCAGCGTCGAGTGCTGCGGCGACGATCTTGATTTCGGGGTGGCGCGACAACACGAAGTCGACGCCGGGCTGTGCGGCGATGAGACAGAGAACGGTGATCTCGCCGGCTCCTCGCTTTCGAAGCATCTCGAGTACGCAGTCGAGCGAGCCACCGGTCGCGAGCATGGGGTCACAGATCACGACGTGCACACCCGCGAGCGACTCGGGGAGTCCGTCGAGGTAGACGTCGGGCATCAGTGTTACCTCGTTTCGGCGAAGTCCCACCAGGCACACCCGATGCAGCGGCAATACTTCTTGCACGGCTGGGCTCATACCCAGTCCGGCGCGAAGTATCGGCACGATCAGGTACTCCGAGTTGATACGGAGCGCCGGTGCCCCTTTCGTGACCGGCGTGTCGACGGTTGTCGTCTCGACCGGAGAGTCGCGAAAGGCCTCGTAAGCCACGAAGCGAGAGATCTCCCCCGCGAGGCGCAAGAAGTCGGCGTTGGATGTTCGAACGTCTCGAAGTTGACGGACTT
>PLNQ01000037.1 GCA_003141815.1 Acidimicrobiaceae bacterium
TCGGACCACGCGCGTGCAGTTTTTGCGTTGAGATGCCGACCTCGGCGCCGAGGCCCAACTCGCCGCCATCGATAAAACGCGTGGAGGCGTTCACGAGAACCGCCGCCGCGTCCACTCGTCGGATCCACGCGTCGGCGTGGGCTGCGTCTTCGGTGAGAATGGCCTCACTGTGGCCGGTGCCGTACGTGGCGACGTGGGCAACGGCCTCGTCAAGCCCCGACACCACCTTGACGGCCAAGATCAGATCGAGGAACTCCCGAGCGAAGTCGTCGTCACTCGCCAAGGTCGCGTCGGGCAGGTAGGCCTTCGCTCGTTCGTCCGCGCGAAGTTCGACGTCGGGCATCGCGAGTGCCAACGCTGGCAAGAACGTGGCCGCAACGGCCTCGTGCACCAGGACGGTCTCAGCGGCGTTGCACACCCCCGGCCGTGAGGTCTTGGCGTTCTTCACGATGGCGACTGCCTGGTCTAATTTCGCCGAGTCGTCGACGTAGACGTGACAGTTCCCGTCACCGTCGAGCACGTAGGGCACCCGCGCGTGCTCGCGCATCGCGGCGATCAGGCTCGGACCCCCTCGCGGGATAAGGCAGTCCAAGACGTCCGTGAGTTGCATGAAGGCCGTCACGGTCTCGTGCGAAGGGTCTTCGACCAGCGACACCGCGGCCGCAGGGAGGCCTTCCTTCTCGAGCGCTTCGTGCCAAAGATCGACAATAAAGGCGTTGGTTCGAAGAGCCGTCGACGAACCCCGTAAGAAGGCCGCGTTGCCACTGCGCACGCACAGTCCCGCGACGTCACTCGTGACATTCGGGCGGTTTTCGTACACGACACCGATGACGCCGAGCGGCACGCGCAGACGTTCGACGCGAAGTCCGTTGGCGCGAGTGCTCTGGTCTTGAGTCTCGAAGAGCGGATCCGGCGCGTCAGCGATCTCTCGCAGGGCGCTCGACATGGCGCGGACGCGATCCTTCGTCAAGTTCAATCGGTCACGTCCGGGCCCGGACTCGCGGTAGTCGCTCACTTCGAGGGCGTTGAGCGTCAATAGTTCGTCGCACACGTCTTCGAGGTGATCGGCGACACGACGAAGGACGCTGCAGCGCGACTCGTCGGACGCCTGGGCCAGTTCCGCGGCCGCGCGCTTCACCGCAGCGCCCTGTATCGCCAATGCACTCGTCGTCATAGACCAAGCGTAATGGGCGTCATTACGGGCGTCGTAGGAGCACGAGATCGTCGCGGTGCACGACGACGTCCTCACCATCCTTGAAGGACTCAGCCGAAACTCGCACGAGACCCTTCGCGACCGTGGCACCGTCGGGACCCTTCACGTCGACGGCGTCGCCCTCGACGAACGAGCCGGCGTGGGACTCCACGCCGACGCGCAGGAGACTTCGGCCGTGGTGTTCGAGCGCTTGCAGCGCGCCCTCATTGATGGTGAGCGATCCTTGACTCGCGACGGCGAAGGCGATCCACGACTTCCTCGCCGAAAGCCGTTCGGAGCGAGGGAAGAACGTCGTGCCGAAGCCGGGGCGACCTTCGAGGGCTTGGCGTAGGGCGTGACTCGATCTTGCGGGCGCGATGACGGTCGTGACGCCCGACCACGTGGCCATGTGTGCGGCCGCAAGTTTCGAGGCCATTCCCCCACTGCCGACGCCCGAGCGGCTGGACCCGGCGGCCTCAACGAGGTCCGCGTCGAAGGCCGTGACCTCTTCGATCAACGTGGCTGACGCGTCGAGGCGCGGATCGGCCGTGAGCAGTCCGTCAGTGTCGGTTAAGAGCACCAGGTGCGACGCACCCACGAGATTCGCGACGAGCGCCGCGAGACGGTCGTTGTCGCCGAAACGGATCTCCTCGTCGGCGACGGCGTCATTCTCGTTCACGATCGCCACGACGTTCAAGGTCGCGAGTGCTTGGAGCGTGCCGCGCGCGTGAAGGTACTGGCCTCGATGGGAGAAGTCGAGCGGCGCGAGCAGGACTTGGCCCACCGCAGCGCCGTGTTCGCCAAAGGCGTTGCGCCACGCGTGCATCAACAACGGCTGGCCCACGGCCGAGACTGCTTGGAGGGTCACCGCGTCGCGCGGACGCGGACGCGCGTTTCCCACCTCGGACCATCCGGCCGTGATGGCACCCGAGGTCACGACGACGACGGACCAACCTTCACCGCGCAGGGCGACCACGTCGGCCGCCACGTTCACCAGGACGTCGTAGGCGACGTTGCCGTCGTCGTCGGTCACCGACGAAGTGCCAATCTTCACGACGACGCTACGACTCGTCATCGCTCCCGTTTCCGTCGAGTCGACCGTGACGAGCGAGACGTTCTCGACGGGTGGCGCGGTGGTGTTCGCCGCGGTCGAGTCCCGTGCCCACTTCGTCACGCCACCATTCGAAGGAGAGCGCGCCAATGGTCACGACGTCGCCGTCGTGTACGCCCGCGCGCGTGAGCAGTCGATCGACGCCGAGTTCGCGGAGGCGATGGATGATCTCAGCGAGAGCCTGATCGTCGGTGAGGTCTTGGAAACGTACCGCGCGTCGCGCCGCGCGGCCGTGCACCGTCCACGAGCTCGGCCCGTCACGTTCGACCGTGATCTCTTCGGGAATTGGTCGGTGGACGACGATCTCGTGTTCGAGCGCCTCGGCCTCGTCGTCTCGCGCGATCGTCACGAGCCCGGCGAGTGTGCCGACCAACTTGTCGAGTCCCTCACCCGTCACGGCCGAGATGCTCTGCGTGCCGTCGAGTTCGTAGGCCGCGACGTCGCCCTTCGATCCCACGACGACGCGCGGGCGCGTCAAGAGGTCGGCCTGATAGCGACCGAGCTCGCCGAGCAACACCTCGAGTTGTTCCTCGGGCGGGCGTGGGGCCATCTCCGAGAGGTCGAGCAGAACGCAGAGCACCCGAGCACGCTCGACGTGGCGAAGGAAGTCATGACCGAGTCCTCGACCTTCGGCCGCGCCCTCGATGAGCCCGGGGATGTCGGCCATCACGAACTCGGTGGCGTCACTTGGTCGAGCAGACCTCGCCCCGACTCGCACGACGCCGAGATTGGGCACGAGCGTGGTGAAGGGATAGTCGGCGATCTTGGGCCGCGCGGCGGACACTCGTGATATGAGGGTGGACTTGCCCACGTTCGGAAAGCCGATGAGAGCCACGTCGGCTTGGAGTTTCAGCTCGAGGTCGAACCAGAGCTCTTCGCCCATCTCGCCCTGCTCGGCGAAGGCCGGAGCGCGACGCTGGTTCGAAAGGAATCGGGCGTTGCCCTGACCACCGAGACCACCCTCGGCGGCGAGCCAGCGGTCACCTGGACCCTTTAAGTCGACGAGGAGTTGGCCCTCCGGCCCGTGGACCATGGTCCCGAGCGGGACGGAGACCACGACGTCCTTGCCCCTGGAGCCGTGTTGGCGCTTCGAGGTGCCGTGTTGGCCATCGGTCCCTCGCCGGAACGGGTGGTCGCGAAAGCCGAGCAGCGAGGCTTGGTTGTGGCTGGCTTCGAGCCAGACGTCACCGCCCTTGCCCCCGTCGCCGCCGTCGGGACCGCCCTTAGCGACGTGGGCCTCACGGCGAAAACTGACGCACCCGGCGCCGCCGTTACCGGCTTTGGCGTGCAGCTGCGCGCTGTCGACGAAGGAGGACACCCCCCTATCCTACGGCCCGACCAGCGACAAGCCCTTTTAGGAAAGGAGTTCGTCGATAGCGGCGTCGAAGACGACTTGATGTCGCGCGACGTCGGCGGCGGTCGTGGCGGGACACATGAGCGCCATGTTGTGAAAGGGCGTCAGCAGCACACCACGATTAACGAGGTAGAGATGGAGGAACTCCTCAAGAAGCGGATCCGAGCTCTTCGCAGAGTCGCCGCCGTTCACTGGTGCTGGCGACGCGAAGCGGTACTCACAGCGCGCGCCGAGTTGGCTAATCGACCACGACAACCCGCGGTCGTCAATCGTGCGCTGCACACCCGACGCGAACGTCGTCGCCAAGTCCTCCATGGGTCCGAAGACGTCGTCCGTTAGTACTTCACCGAGGACCGCGCGCATGGCAGCCAGACTGAGCGCGTTGCCGGCGAGTGTGCCGCCCACGCCGCCGACGTCCTCGATGTCAACGCCGTCAACGACGCCCGCCAACACGCGTGAGGCGAGTTCTTCGCTGAGTCCGTACGCGCCACAGGGCACGCCCCCGCCGAGCGACTTCCCAATGGTGATCGCGTCGGGCTTCAGGCCGTAGCGCTTGGTCATGCCACCGGGTCCGGCGGAGAACGTGTGCGTCTCGTCCACGATCAGGAGCGTCCCCGTGGCGTCACAAAGCGCGCGCACCGCTTCGAGGAATCCCGGCTCGGGCAAGACGATGCCGATATTGGTCAAGGCCGGCTCCGTCAAGACGGCCGCGACGTCGCCGTAGCTCAGTTCGCGCTCCAAGGCCGCGCGGTCGTTGAACTCGACGACGCGCGTGGTCGTCGTCGGGTCGACCATGGGCGCGACGTTGCCCTCACGCGAGTGGGCCTTGCCGTTCTCGTCCACCACCACGAATGTTTCGTCCACCGTGCCGTGGTACGAGTAGGAGAACACGAGGATCTTCGGCCGTTTCGTGGCCAAGCGCGCGAGGCGCAACATCCATCGATTGGCGTCGGTCGCCGAGAGCGTGAACGACCAGCGGGGAAGGCCAAAGCGTCGGGCCATCTCCGCGGCGACCCACTGCGCGTCTTCGTTGGGCAACATCGTCGTCACGCCGCCTTGAACTCCTACGCGGCGCGTCAGCGCTTCCATGAGTGGCGCCGGCGAGTGTCCGGCCATCGCGCCCGTATCGCCGAGGGCGAAGTCAATGAGCTCGATACCGTCGAGATCACGAATCGTTGCGCCATGGGCACTTTCAAAGCCCAGGGGGAAACCACCAGCCCACTTCGTCATCCACGTCATCGGAACGCCGGCTAAGAGGTTCACCGACGCCTCGCTCAGCGCCCTTGAGCGCGGGTGCAGGGACACGTAGCTGGCGTGCTCTCGGGCCACCAACTCCCTTAGTTTCTGGCGATTGAGGGTGTCCATCGGTCTATCGTAGGCCCCGCAATATGAAAATCTCTGTGGAGCAATAAAAGGAAACCATCTACCAACAGGTATTTTAGAATTCGGAAATTGTAATCAGAGTCAATTCTTAGGACGATATCCCCATTTTTCCTTGTTTTTACGCTAAAAATGACGGTGGTTGCTGGGAACGCCCAGTTCCGTTTCAACGAGAGTAAGGAGTCGACCGGTGAACAAGGCCGAGTTGGTAGAAGCAATTGTCGCCGAAAGTGGCGCCACCAAGAACACGGTAGCGGAGGTCTTGAAGGCCTTCGAGGACGTCGTTGTGGGCAACGTTTCCAAGGGTGAAAAGATCGTACTGTCGGGGTTCTTATCATTCGAGCGTGTTGAGCGTAAGGCTCGCACCGCCCGTAACCCTCAGACCGGTGAAGCAATTCAGGTCAAGGCCTCCCGGGCCCCGAAAGTGTCCATTGGCTCGACCTTCAAAAAGGCAGTCAAAGGCGCGTAGTTCTCACTTCAAACTAAGAATCCCCCGGGCCTCGGCCCGGGGGATTCTTAGTTTTAGGAGGAAAACTCAGTTGGCGAGAACGTCAACCAGTTTTCTGCCGCCCCGGAAACCGAATTTCACAGTTCCTTCAGCGAGCGCGAACAGCGTGTCGTCCTTACCGATGCCGACGTTGCGGCCCGGGTGGAACTGCGTACCACGCTGGCGAACAATGATGCTGCCGGACTTGACGGCCGTACCGTCAAAGGTCTTCACGCCAAGTCGCTGGGCATTGGAATCGCGGCCGTTACGGGTAGAGCCGCCACCTTTGGTCTTTGACATCGATACTCCTTAGGCCTTGGCCGAAATCTTAGTGATTTCGACGGTCGAATAGTGCTGGCGGTGTCCCCAGCGCCTGCGCTGGATGGACTTCGACTTGTAGGTCAGCGCGCGGATCTTGGGTCCCTTTTCTTCACCAATGATCTTCGCCGTGACGGTGGCGCCCTTCAGCGCGGGACCGGCGACAACGTCGTCACCGTCCACGAGCAAGACGGGCTGGAACTGGACATCGGCACCGACCTCTTCGGAACGCAGGTCCACGCGGACCACTTGGCCCTCGGTGACGCGCTCTTGAGATGTGCCTACACGGATAACGGCGTACATAAGGTTTCCATACTAGCGGATGACTCGAAAACCCCTGGACTACAGACCTGTTTTTACGATGAAGCCGCGTCCGTCACAGACGCTACACACCACCGAGAGCGATTCGAGGAGTCCCTCGTTCACGCGCTTCCTCGTCATTTCGACGAGTCCCAGCTCCGAGATGTCGAAGACCTGGGTACGGGTCTTGTCCCTCGAGAGGGCTTGGCGCAGCGCCGAAGCCACGGCTTCACGGTTGGCCCGCGACTCCATGTCGATGAAGTCAATGACGATGATCCCACCAATATCGCGCAGGCGTAGCTGGCGCGCGACCTCGTCGGCAGCTTCAAGGTTGTTGCGAAAGACCGTCTCTTCGAGGTTGTTGGTGCCCACGTTCTTGCCGGTGTTGACGTCCACCACGGTCAGGGCTTCGGTGCGTTCGATGATCAGCGAACCCCCCGAGGGCAGGAAGACCTTTCGATCGAGTGAGCGATGCAATTGTTCGTGCACGAAGTAGCGCTCGAAGAGGGGCAACTCCTCGGTTTCGCGGTCGTAGTACTCGATGCGATCGGCGAGTTCAGGGTTCACCGCGAGAACGTACTCGCGGACTTTTTCGTACAGCGTGCGATCGTCGATAAGGACGGCACGGTACTCGTCGTTGAGCTCCTCACGAAGCACGCGCACCGCGAGGTCGAGGTCGCGGTACACCAGGCGCGGTTGGTTGGACTTGGCGACTTCGGCCTCGATGGCCGACCACTTCTCGACGAGCGAGGTTACGTCGCGTGAGAGGTCGTCGGCCGTGACGCCTTCCGCGGCGGTGCGAATGATGATGCCGTGACGAACGGGCTTCACCTCATCGATGATCTTCCTAAGGCGTCGACGCTCCCCGTCGGGCAGGCGCTTCGAGATACCAATCGTCGACGAGTTCGGCACGAGCACCGCGAATCGTCCGGGCAGTGACACCTCTTGGGTCAGACGCGCGCCCTTCGCGCCGATGGCGTTCTTCGTGACCTGGCAGACAATGGTCTGGCCCGCTTTGATCATCTCTTCGATGCGCTTGTCGTTGGTGGACACGCCGTCCACGTCCTCGGTGTCGAAGGAGACGTCGCCCTTGTAGAGCACCGCGTTCTTCGGGATGCCGATGTCGACGAAGGCGAGCTCCATGCCTGGCAAAACATTTTGGATCCGTCCCACGTAGATGTTGCCATCGATCTGGTTGGTCTCGTCGGCGTTCTTCGCCACGGTGTACTCGACCATCGAACGACCTTCGAGGGTGGCGATGTGGGTCCCGTCGGTGGTGGTGTGCACGGCCATGAGGTAACGGCCCTGAGCGCGCGTACGACGCTCTCCCCCGCGGCGACGCTTCGCGCGGCCCTGACGAGAGGCGTCGCCGTCACCCGCTTCGGGCGCGGACGCCTCAACGGGCGCGTCTACGACGCGTCGAGGTTGGTTGGACTGTCCGTTCTGACTTCCCTGGACACCGCGTCCGTCGCGTCCGTCTCGATTTCCTTGTCCGGAGCGGCCTCGTCCTCCACGGCGACGGCGATTGCCACCGCCCTGGTTGGGCGTGGTCGGTGACGCACTCGGTGCCGCTGTCGACCCTGATACGCCCGGTCGGGTGTCGCCTATTTGAGGTGCGGGTCGGGTGTCGCCAATTCTGGGGCTAGACGATGAGGAAGATGGTTGGATGGTTTCGTCGCTCACGACGGGTACTCCTTGCGTTCTTAATGGTTAGGACGTGGCGCGTCGCACCACGAGTAGGGGCCACGCGCGGCGAAATTCTCGCGACGTCGGCATTGTGAAAAAGACCAAAGGCTCGTTGGGCCGTGACGACGAGGACGGTCACGATACTAAGTAGAAGCAGCGCACTGGCGTGTACCACGAGATGTCCTCAATGCTGTGCGTAACGGAGAAAACACTGCGTTACGGCGACGTTCTTTTTGCGTCCGGCACCCTTTGTGCCAAAGCGCCCAACGATGCAAGGTTACTCCACGAGACCCGAGACTTGACTTCTTTGCATGAAGCGGGACCCGAGCGCTACCCCTTTTTCTTGGGCGTGGTCAACGGCGCGCCCAGTTTCAGGGCCGGTACCGGGTGCGCAACCAGAAAGTTGAAGGTCTTCGCAACGACGGGTGCGGAGGCGCTGGCGCCGTAGCCACCTTCGGCAATCACGCAGAGCACGACGTACTTTGGATGGTTCGTCGGTCCAAAGCCGACGAACCACGAGTTCGGCTCGGCGCCCGGTTTGTTGCTGGCCGTACCGGTCTTACCGGCGATGGGAAAGCTCGAGAGGGAGAAGTTGATGTTCGCCTTGAACGGCGCGTACCCCGTTCCCGACGGACTCGACACGACACCGGTCAGTCCCTGGAGAATCGGATTTCGAATACTGGCCGGCAGGCTCACGTGGCCGAGTACGCGCGGGGTGTAGCGGATCACCACGTTCCCGTGGGGATCTACGACCCCTGCAGCCACTTCGGGGGCGTAGCGCGTGCCGCCGTTCGCGAAGGTGGCGTAGGCGTTCGCGAGCGCGATAGGGGTCAGTGCTGTCGTGCCCTGGCCGAAGGCCATCTCAATATTGTCACCGGTGTACCAGGAGACCCTCGGAAAGGCCTTGGGCGCCGCGGCGTGCAGTTGCTTGCGCACCTGAGGCGAGTCGACGCGACCTTGCGCCTCTTGAGGGAGATCGATGTTGGTGGTCTGGGTCAGTCCGTAGTCGGCGGCGACGTTTTGAATCGGCGTCTCGCCATACTTGTTGGTCTGGCTCCAAAAGAGGTAACCCAGGTTGTAGAAGTAGTAGTCCGACGACACGGTGAGTGCTTTGGGCAGGTTGATGAGGCCGGCCGCGACGTTGTCGTCGTCGTGAAACACACAGCCGGAATTGACGCCCTTCAAACAGCCCGGCACGGTAAAGGACCCGGTGTCGTCGACATATTTCGAAGCCGACAAGATACCCGTCTGCAGTTCGGTGGTCGCGGTGATCAGTTTGAACGTGCTGCCAGGGGTGTAGAGACCTTGGATGGCGTAGTTGTTGAACGCCCCGACTTTGAGGAGTTGATGGAACGCACTGTTCGACAGACCGCTCACGAAGGAGTTGAGATTGTACGACGGATAGCTCGCCATTGCGAGCACGGCGCCGGTGTTGGGGTCGAGCACGACGGCGGCGCCATTGAGCGCGGCGGGAACCTTGCCCGAGATCGGGTCCACGGAGTGACGGTCGGCGAGGATCTCTGAGGCCAAGAAACCGTCGAGGGCTTTCTGCAACGGCAGTTCGATGTTGAGTACGACCGAGTCGCCTACCGTGGGCTTCTTCGTCTGCACCGCGCCCAGGATTTGGTTGTACACGTTCACCTCGAGGGTGCTCGTGCCGTCGCGCCCGCGAAGATACTGCTCGTAGTAGTTCTCGATGCCGGTCTTACCGTAGGTGGAGTCCGTCTGGTAGTTCGAGTTGGGACTGGCGTTGATCTCTTGCTGCGTGATGGGTCCGACGTAGCCCAGGATCTGAGCGCCGACGCTGCCCCCGTTGGGGTACGAACGTGTGGAGGCGTCGAGCACGGTGACGCCCGGGAACTCGCCGGAGTGGAGCTGGATGAACTCAATGACCTTGGCCGGCGCGTTACTCATGATGGGGGCCGGTTGGTACTGGTTGTACTGCTGGTTCGTGAGATCGCTATTTATGACCTTCACGCTGAGCCCCGTCAGCGACGACAGCGCACCAATGATCGCGGGGTGTAGCGCCGCTTCAGCTCTCGAGAGTCGAATCTCGGTGGTGGTGACGTTCGTGACGAGTGGCTTCCCCGAGCGGTCGAGAATCGCTCCGCGCGACGCGGGAATCGTCGTCGTGCGCAGCGAGTTGTACTGGACCGCGGCCAGCGACGCCTTGTAGTCAACCACCTGGAGGAAGAAGAGTCGAACGATCAATGCGACGAGCAGAATCAAGAAAAAGCCGCCGATCACCACCCAGCGCCGTACGGGACGCGCACCCACTTCGTCGGGCGACGCCATGAGGTCGCGGATACCCACGGACTTGGGCTCGTTGATAGTCCGGCCCCGACCGCGAAAGGGGTGCAGCGAGACCCACGGCCGCCACAGACGTGAGAACCACGAACCACTCGGTCGATTACGCCACGAATTCTTCATCGACGCGATCCCCCGAAGTTGCTCAGCCACAGCGCCAGTCGCGCCATGGGTCGAGACAACACGAAGAAGGCCACCGCGTTCACGACCATGGCCGCGAAGAGGCTGTCACGCCAGAGCGAAAAGTTGAACGTGAAGAAACTAGCGCCGACGAAGACGAGCGGCGCCACGAATCCCGCCGCCGCCGCGATGAGTGGCGTGACCCACCAGGCCGCCGAGTCGAGATCGCCCACGCCTTCGCGACCGAGACGTGACGCGCCGTACGCGAGCAGCAGCGCTACGACGGCGGTGAGTCCAAAGGGCGTCGACGCGTGCGTGTCGAAGAAGACACCCGCTACCAACGCGCACCATAGCGAGAGCGCGGTGAGTCCGGCGAGGCCCATAACGAGGGGCCAGAGCCACACGATCATGA
>PLNQ01000024.1 GCA_003141815.1 Acidimicrobiaceae bacterium
AGTAGTTGTTCCATCAGCTCGCCTCGGCGCGTCCGCGACGATTCGGCACCACCACCACGTGCTCGCCCGCGCGGGTCGCTTCGCCGCGACCACTCACGCGCACGGTGAGATAACGCGCGTCGAGTCGTGAAGAGGCGACCCACTCGGCCTGGGTCACGCGAAAGGAGAGATCGGCCGGTAGCGGCCAAGGGGCGCGTGGCTCACTGAGCGCGATCAACACGGTACCGCGTTCACGAACCCGGTCCATCAAGCGACGCGCGGCGCCGTGGCCGGCGCGTGAGGGTGGTCGCACGAGTACGAGATCGACCCCGTCGAGGAGATCGGCCGCCGACTCGGCCCACGCTCCCCTCGGTCGTGGCACGAAGAGCACGCGACGTAGATCGACGCCGAGTTCGACCATCGCTATAACACCGGGATCGTCCACGCCCACGACGGCCGCCCAGTGACCTTGCGTGCTGGCCTCACTCAAGAGACTGAGGGCGAGACTCAGTCCACCCAGACCCACCGGCGCTTCGACGACCACCGTCGAACCACGACGCAGCGCCGCGTCGGGCACGAGCGCGCGCCACGGATCCCCGAGGGGCAACGTACGGCTCTTCGCCAGCGAGACGGGACGCACGGCGGCGAGGAGTTCTGGGGAGAGGGGAGGTCGAGGTGGTGAAAAAGCGAACATATGTTCGTAAGAATAGCCACTCGTCGTCACACGCGCCAATGGCAACAAATGAAGACAAACTGGACGTATGTGCGGTCGCGTCGCCCTCTTTAGTCCGCCAGCTCGCCTGGCCCGGTTCCTCGACGCGGCCCTCGCCGCGGGCCTCGATCCCGAAGGACACCCCAGCTGGAACGTGGGACCCCAGCGTCGTCTCTTTGGTGTGAGTGAGCACGACGGAACGCGCGTACTCGATCGCTACCGCTGGGGACTCGTACCGAGTTGGGCGAAGGACGCGAAGATCGGCAACAAACTTTTCAACGCGCGTGGCGAGACCGTCGCCGAGAAACCCTCGTTTCGAAGCGCCTTCGCCAAACGCCCCTGCGTGATTCCCGTCGACGGTTTTTACGAGTGGGACCATCGCCCCGGACGTAATCGCCAACCGAACTTCTTCACGCGTACGAACGATGATCCCCTGCTCCTCGCCGGGCTCTACGAACGCTGGCGTGACCCCGAGGACGAAGGCGCCGAGCTCGTGGCAACGTGCACCATCATCACCACGACGCCGAGCGTCGATATGGACGAGATCCACGATCGCATGCCCGTCGTGCTCGGTACCGAGGACGTCGAGACGTGGCTGAACGTCACCGACTACGGACCCGACGAACGGTTGCAGCTGCTGCGTCCGGCTCCCAAGGGCACGCTCGCCCACTACGGCGTGGGTACGGCCGTGGGATCAGTGAAGAACGACGGACCCGAACTCACCGAACCCGTGGAGCCGCAGTCGCTGTTCTGACGCGCCGCGAACGCACCATTCTCGGTGACGAGGTTCGAACGACTGATGAGGTCGGAACCATGAACCGCCGATACGCTGAATCGATGGCGCTACGACTTCGCCCCTACCGACAGGAGGATGAGGCGGCGGCCTTCGCCGCTCATGAAGAGGTTCTGGCCGACGACTTCCACTTTCTTCTCGGATGGGACGCGACCATGTCGTGGTCAGATTTTTTGCGGGTGCTCGACGAGCAGCGCCGCGGTGTGAACCTTGCGGAGAATCAAGTCCGAGCAGTGCAGCTTGTTGCTGAAGTTGACGCAGAACTTGTCGGGAGGGTCTCGGTGCGTTTCGAACTCAACAGTTTCCTGGCGACGTCGGGTGAGCACA
Organism: Acidimicrobiaceae bacterium; assembly: GCA_003141815.1. GTDB lineage: Bacteria > Actinomycetota > Acidimicrobiia > Acidimicrobiales > RAAP-2 > RAAP-2. The sequence goes on from PLNQ01000024.1 coordinate 1,812, forward strand.
TTGGTTACGCCGTCGTACCCGCGCACCGTAAAAAGGGCTGCGCGACGGAGATGTTGCGCCAAGCCCTCGTGGTGATTCGCGCCGAAGGGGTGGATCGAGTTCTCGTGACCTGCAACGACGGCAACGCCGGTTCGCGTCGGGTCATTGAGAACTGCGGAGGTACGTTCGAGTCGATCGTCCCCTTAGAGGCTGGACAGAGTCTCTGTGACGACAACGGACAGGGTGTTCGCAGGTACTGGATCGAGTAATCGTGCTCGTGTTGTCGAGCGCGATTGGCCCCGGACGGCCGAAAACCCCGAGTGACCAGTGAGCCGAAACTCACCCGCCCCTCGGGGTTTCCGAGGCACGCCAACTATGTTCCGTGTCGGACAGAACATCTTTGACGGCAGGCACTTCACGTCATTAGCCAGTTTCAAACAGTGGACCGAACTCCACTGCCCGCTAGAAGGAATCCGATCCTCTTGCGAGGCCCCTCATCCCCCTACTTCCCTCTCCCCTTGCGGTTCGAAGAATCGTTGGCAGGTACTACGTGAACTACGAGAGACACTCTGCCAGAGATTTTCGCCCGCACCAAGGTCGCAGGGGGAAATCAAATACTTATACCCAGAATTGAGACACTTATGCACCAATTTCGACCTGGAGTCGTGAGATACCAACCACTTAGTCGCATCTTTCCCACAGGGGCCACCCTCGTCGCGAGCAATTTCGGGGCGTTTTTGCGCGCCGTCGCGGGTCGAATCGACCCCTCGCAACGAACTACGAAAGTGTAGTTCGTTCGAGCCAGCGTCCGTGCGCGTGACACCATCCCCAATGCGTTGGCGCCGACCCCGGACTCGTCACGACAATCTGTGACGCACCACGGTGGTGCGCACCGTCGTCGACGTTCACGCCCGGCCACGTCACCATCGTCGACTCGATAGAGATCCACGCGACNNTCCGGCGTGAAGTAGAACGCGACCCAGGTGTTCACGACGACCGTCAACGTGTCGGCGTCACTGAGATCAAAGGCGTCGTCGAGTCGCTCGAGCGCACTTCCGGTGAGTTCCTTCACACTCGGCCACGAAGGACGCGCCGCCACGATCGCGTCAAGGCGTTCGTGACGCCGGCGTTCCTCGGGCCAGAGACAGGCCTTCAGCCAAAGTCGGTCATCCTCGTTCGCGAGATCGAGCGGATAAGGATCAATACCAACGCGAGACTTCACTGTGGGCATTCTCCTCGAGCGATCGATGGGAGTTAAGTCTTCGCAGACCAATGTCAACGGATCGCCATCGTCCTCGGCTCGCACTGGAAACTGGTCGAAGCAGAGATTGATACCCGCTGACGTTCCGACTTCGATGAGGTTGATCTCCTCGATCGAAAGCGCGACGAGGTCGGCAATGAGGACTTGCAGGATCGCGCTACGGCCCGGCTCGTTAGTCTGCGTCGATCGCCACAGTTCGCTGCGCACCAGCTCGGGCGTTTCGTGGACAACGTCGAGTACACGAAAGGCAGCGCTCTCAACGTCCTCGAGTTGACCGTGGCGCGCGGTGTCGTAGATCGGCCCGAGCACGGAGTGACCTCGAAGGCCCGCGAGCTGCAACGCCGCCAGAATGAGCATCGGGTTGCGTTGTTCGAGGCGCACCGAGGCGAGGAGTTCGAGCGCGAGCGTGTCGCGCTCGAGTTCGTGCAGCAACGCCGTATAGAAGGGAAGTCGTTCGTAGTCCTCGGGGGCGAGTGCGAAGTGATAGCGCTTGCGCGCGTCGTCAAGATCGGCGGCTTCCATGGACGTGGCCTAATCCTAGGGTGACGAATTGGGCTATCAGCGGGATATTTCCAACCTCAAGGTGGTGGACGCCTTGACGTCGACCCCGTTCACTTCCTACGATCGCACGGCAGCCCTCGGCAACGAAACACTCACGAGTTGACTGAAGACCACGATATTGGACTCGTAGTGTCCCGTCGCATGATCAAACGTCCCTCCGCAGGTGACGAGTTGAAGGGCGCGAGTACCATTCGATCCGTACACCAATCGATCGGGAAAGGATGTCTTGGAGTACTGCACCACCTTCGTCACGGCAAAGGTCGTCACCGTTCCGTTCGACAAAACCAGCTCGATGCGTTCGCCGGCCTTCATCGACTTCAGGGCGAAGAAGACGCCAGGCCCCTGCGTCGAGTCGACGTGACCGAGGATGACGGCCGAGCCGATTTGTCCGGGCGGCGGACCGTCCTTGTACCAACCAACGACTCGAGTATTGGTGGGTACCATGACTTGATGATCCGGCTGCAGACCGAGCGTGCCGACGTTGGTATTGACACCAATCGAGCGGATGGAGATCCTTACAGGTCGTGATCTCGCGATGACAGGAAACTTCGTCGTCGCCTTCGCCGCGGACTTGGCGGCGACGTGGGTGAGCACGACCACTTTGGGATCGCTCTTTGGCAGCGTCGCCACGAGGGAGAGTACTCCCACGCTGAGTGCGAGCGCGGCAATACCCCACCACACCCGCTGTCGACGTTGGCGACTGTTACGACCACTCACGTCCTGCGCGCGTTCATCGGACCGTCACTACTCGTGACGGCGACGAGCACGCACTGCGACCGAGGTTGCCACGACGCCAACCCCGAGGGCGCCCAGGCCAATGAAGCCGAGAAGTGATGCGCCTGATCCTGCCGTGCCGCCCTCACCGGTCTTCGGTGCGCCAACGGGAATGATCGTCGGAGTTGAAGGGAGTGTTGTGGTCGGCGGATGCTTAACGGGTGGCTTGCGCACAGTGGTGGTGGTGGTGGTGGTGACAGGCGACGTGGTTGT
>PLNQ01000078.1 GCA_003141815.1 Acidimicrobiaceae bacterium
ACTTCGGCACGGGCTACTCCTCACTAAGCCACCTGCGTCAGTTCCCCGTCGACTGCATCAAGATCGACAAGTCCTTCACGAGCTCGCTCGCGACGTCTGACGAATCAAAGGCGCTCGTGAAGACCTTCATTCAACTCGGACGGGTCCTCGGACTGAAGACCCTCGCCGAAGGCGTCGAATCTATCGATCAGATGGACCTGCTGCGCGCGAGCAACGTCAGCGAAGCCCAAGGATTTCTCTTTTCGCACCCACTCGAGGCCGAGACGCTCGAAGCCCAACTCCTGGAACCCATGCGTACGGCCGATTCCGCGGCGCCACCCGTACTGCCCTAGCCGATCTCGCCAATCACTCTTCGAGCTTCAAGGCGGCCACGAACGCCTCTTGAGGTACTTCCACGCGCCCAAGGTTCTTCATGCGCTTCTTGCCCTCTTTTTGCTTCTCTAAGAGTTTGCGCTTGCGCGTGATGTCGCCGCCGTAACACTTGGCGAGGACGTCCTTGCGACGAGCTTTCACGGTCTGACGCGCGACGACCCGGCCACCGATGGCCGCCTGGATCGGCACGTCGAACATCTGACGAGGAATGAGTTCCTTCAGCCGCTCGGCCATCTTCCTCCCGTAGACCTCGGCGTTGGAACGGTGCACGATGGTGGAGAAGGCGTCGACGGGTTCGTGGTTAATCAGTAGGTCCACGCGCACCACCTGGGAGGTGACGTAGCCACTCGGCTCGTAGTCGAGCGAGGCGTACCCCTTGGTGCGACTCTTCAGGGCGTCGAAGAAGTCGATGACGATCTCGGCCAAGGGAATGCGGTATCGAAGTTCGACGCGCTCGGTCGAGAGGTACTCCATCTTCATCATCTCACCACGACGCGATTGACCGAGGTCCATGACGGCACCCAAGTACTCCGATGGCGTGAGGATGGTGACGTCGAGCATCGGTTCGTCCACGTGATCGAGTCGGCTCGGATCGGGCAAGTCCGTGGGGTTGTCGACGAGGATCTCCGTGCCGTCGGTGAGGAACGCGCGGTAGACCACCGAGGGTGCGGTGGCGATGATCGCCAGGTTGAACTCGCGCTCGAGTCGTTCGCGCACGATCTCCATGTGCAGCAGTCCCAGAAAGCCACAGCGAAAACCGAAGCCCAGCGCGTGGGACTTCTCGGGTTCGTAGGTGATGGAGGCGTCGTTGAGGCGCAACTTGTCGAGGGCATCGCGCAGGTTTCCGAGATCGTCGCCGTCGATGGGGTAGATCCCGCAAAAGACCATGGGCTTGGGGTCGAGGTAACCCTCAAGCGCTTTTGCCGCCGGACGACTCGCCTCGGTGATGGTCTCGCCCGAGCGCGCACCGCCGACGTCACGGATACCGGCGACGACGTAACCCACTTCACCTGGTCCGAGTTGCTTGACCTTGATCATGTCGGGGGTGCGCATGCCGATCTCTTCGAGCTCGTGGTTCGTGCCCGCTCTCATCATGCGAATCTTCGTCTCGTCGTGCAGCGTGCCCTCGATGACACGGATGGACGAGATCACGCCACGAAACTGGTCGTAGTACGAGTCGAAGATGAGCGCGCGCAGCGGCGCGTCGGGATCGCCCACGGGGGCGGGAATGCGCGTGATGACGGCGTCGAGGAGTTCCTCCACGCCCTGGCCGGTCTTCGCGGAGATGGAGAGGATCTCACCACTAGGGATGCCGAGCACGCGTTCGAGCTCTTCCTTGCAGCGCTCGGGGTCGGCGGCCGGTAGGTCGATCTTGTTGAGGACGGCGACGATCTCGAGGTTGTGTTCGAGTGCCTGATAACAGGTGGCGAGCGTCTGGGCCTGGATTCCCTGGCTCGCGTCCACGAGCAGCACCGCCCCTTCGCAGGCCGCCAGCGAACGAGAGACCTCATAGCCGAAATCCACGTGGCCGGGGGTGTCAATGAGTTGGATCAGGTGGCCCTTGAAGTTCACTCGCACGTTCTGGGCCTTGATGGTGATGCCGCGCTCTCGCTCAATGTCCATCGAGTCGAGGTACTGGGCGCGCATGAGTCGCGGGTCGACGGCGCCGGTAATCTCCAGGATTCGATCCGACAGGGTGGACTTGCCGTGGTCGATGTGCGCGATGATGCTGAGATTACGGATTTTACTGGAATCGACGGATGATGAGGAAGTTGCCACGGTCACCCAAGGCTACCGGCCAGGCGTGAAAATCCTCGAAGTTGAGGGCTTCTCATACCCTCTGCTAGCATCGATAGGCCCGCGCGGAGAGTTTTCGCGCACCGAGAACGAGGTTGTAGTCGTGGCCAATATTAAGAGCCAAATCAAGCGCAACAAGCAGAACGTGGTCCTTCGCGAGCGCAACAAGGGCGTCAAGTCCGAGTTGCGTACGCGCACCAAGAACGCGGTCGCCGCCGTTGGAACCGAGGACGAGGTCACCGCGTTGCGCGTAGCGATCAAGCGCATCGACATGGCCGCTTCCAAGAAGGTCATCCACAAGAACCAGGCCGCCAACAAGAAGAGCGGCCTGATGAAGCGCATCAACGCGATTCGCAGCGAAGCCTAAGTAGCCGCTTCGCTTCAGCGCCTGCGGGCACCGTAGTTGAGGCGCGCGAGACGCGCCACCAGAATCTCAATCACCGTCAGTTCTGTGACGTCCAGATCGCTCTCGAGGTCCTTGCCGCCGTAACTGACGCCACCCTTCAGCGCGAGGTCGGCCTCGGTGATCCAGTGCACCGCGGTCACCAGACGAGGAGCGCCCAATCGCTCGGCTAGTTGCAAAGCCTTCCCTGCCGGAAAGGCATTGATGCCCAGTATCGACGCGGCCTCTTCCTTCGAACGCGCGTCGCTCCCTTCGAGACGAGAGATGTTGAGGTAGTGACGCTGCAGCATCGAGACGATCTGCAGACCCGCTCGTCGTCGCGACTCCAACATCCTCCGCGCGACGACGATGGCCTTCGTGGCGTCACCGGCGTCGATGGCGTCGGTGAGGTCCCACACGGGCACGTCCCCCGCGTCGCCGAGATAGGGCTCGAGTCGAGCGAAGACCAGTGGCGCCGTGCCGTAGATCGACTGCAGCGTCCGCGCCAACGCGTCGACGCGGGCCACGTCGTCACCGACCTGCTCGGCGACGCGTTGCGCCGTGGCGTGATCGATGACCACGTTGTACTCGTCCATCTTTTCTTTCACAAAGGCGACACGGTCGGCAACGCGTGAGCCAACGTTGACTTCCACGACGTCGCCGGCGAGCTTGACGAGTCGATTGGACTTGGCGCCGACGACCGCCAGAATGAGAATCGTCCCGGGCGCGGGCGCGTTCATCCACGCGCCCAGTTGGGCCACTTCGTCAGCGAGCAACAGCTGCGCGTCACGGACGACGACGACACGACGTTCCACGAGGAAAGGCGGCGTGTTGAGCGCCTCCATCACGCGCGGCAGCGTCGACTCCCCCGAGCCCAAGGTCACGTCCTTGGCGGTGAAGTCTTGTAACGCGAACGAGGGGTCGAGATCACCGAGGGCGCTGGCGACGACGTTGTGTACGGCGTCGTAGACCATCGTGGCGTCGGTGCCGACGACACAGACGCTCGCGCTACTCACGGCGCCTCGGCCAAACGTGCGAGCACGTCGCGAACTCGAATGGTTCCCGCCACGTCATGGACCCGAACGATACGACAGCCCAGCGTCACGCCAAGGGCCGTCGCGGCAATCGACGCCTCACGGCGCTGCGTGACGCCGAGTTCGAAGAGGACGCCGAGAAACGTCTTGTTCGACGCCGACAGCAAGAGTGGTGAACCGAGCGCCGCGAGATGGTCAGAGTTGCGAAGGAGTTCGAGTGACTGCGCGGCGGTCTTACCGAGGTCGAGCCCCGCGTCGAGCACGATCTGTGTGTCACTCAGTCCGGCGTCACGGGCCCAACGTCGACGCTCGAGCAAAAAGCCAGCCACGGTCGTCGTTACGTCGTCGTAGTGCGGGTTCGGGTCAGCCTCGCGCGGGCGGAGTCGAATGTGCGTCGCCACGACGGTTGCTTTCGCGTTCGCGGCGACCGAAAGGTACTCAGGGTCGGCGAAACCACTGATGTCATTGCCCACGCAGGCGCCAGCTTCGAAGCTTGCCTTCGCGACGGAAGCGCGCCAGGTGTCGACCGAGAGTGGGAGGTCGAATCGCTTCGCGAGTTCACCAATGACGGGCACCACGCGGTCGAGTTCTTCGTGTTCGCTTACTTCCTCGCCCGGACCGGCCTTCACGCCACCGACGTCGAGCAGGTCGGCGCCTTCGGTAACGAGTTGCTCGGCGCGACGATAGAACTCGTCGAGGTCGTACGTCGCGGCCGGGGCGTAGAACGAATCCTTCGTTCGGTTCAAGATGCCCATCACGAGCGCACGCTTCGTGACGTCAACGCGGCGAGTGCCCAGTGACACCACCAACGGCCCCGAAGGCCGGTAGACCGGCACTAGTAGAGACGACTCGCGAGCCGGCGCCGAAACGAAACGTACCGCGGATCGTCCGGGCCGAGGGCGTCGAGCACTTCGAGTAGTTGGACCTTCGACTCGTCGTTGGTCGACGACTGCTCTAAGAGATGCTCGAGAGTCAAATCGAGGTCCCCGTCGAGCCGCACGCCGCTTCGCTGGAGGCGAATTCGGGCGAGCACCGTCTTCGCGGCGAGGACGTGCGCGAAGGGCGTGAGCAGCGTCTCGGCTTCGTCGAGCCGGTCGTCTTGACGGAGGAAATCAGCTAACGCGACGGCGGCTTCGACATTGGTCGGATCCATGGCCACGGCTTCACGAATAGACGCTTCGTCGCCGGCGCTGACGAGTTGATCGACCTTCGACGCGCCGGGCGCGAGACGGTCCACGAACTCGCGCACGGCTGCCTCGGGTAACGCGCCGACGAACGTGTCGACGATCTGACCGTCCTTGATGGCGAAAACCGCCGGAATCGACTGCGCTTGAAAGGCTTGGGCGATTTCGGGGTTCGCGTCGACGTCGACCTTGGCGAGTTCCACCGCGCCAGCGGTTTCGTTGATGACTTTTTCCAGTATCGGACCGAGCGTCTTGCAGGGGCCGCACCACGACGCCCATAGGTCGACGACGACGGGCACGCTCTTCGAGCGCTCAATTACGGCGGTGGCAAAAGTGGCGTCAGTGACATCATTCACGCGCATCAGCCTAACGGTCGAAGCGATTCGCCAGAGGGGTTGCTCGGCACTGTTAGCCTCAGCGACTATGGGTACGGTGACGGGCGTGAATGAGGTCAACGTCACCTCCTGGATGGTGCAAAACGTCGGCGCGGTCGCCCCTCTCGACTTCGAACTCATCGCCGGCGGCCGCTCGAATCTCACCTTTCGTGTCAGCGATGACGCCGGCAACACCTTCGCACTGCGTCGTCCACCGACGAGTCACGTACTACCGACGGCTCACGACATGGTGCGCGAACACACGATCATTGGGGCACTGTTCCCCCAAGGAATTCCCGTCGCGAAGCCGCTCGGACTCTGTACCGACACCGACGTCAACGAACGGCCCTTCTACGTCATGGAGTTCGTCGACGGGGCCATACTTCGCGACAAAACCCAGGCCGAGTCGGCGTTTGGCGTCGAGACGCGCGCCCTCATCGGCGACCACTTGGCCGCCACTTTGGCCCAACTCCACGACGTCGACGTCGACGACGCGGGATTGGGCAATCTCGCCCGTCACGACGGCTACATCGAGCGACAACTGCGCCGCTGGCGAAGCCAGTTCGAACAGATGAAGGTCGAGGGCGTCGATCATCCCAACGTCGTGGAGGAGGTCGGCGTCGAACTGGCGCGCTCCATTCCCGTCCAACAGCGCGTCGCCGTCGTGCACGGGGACTATCGCCTCGACAACACGGTCCTTGACCACGAGGGGAAGGTTCGCGCCATCCTCGACTGGGAAATATGCACATTGGGCGACCCCATGGCCGACCTTGGGGTACTTCTTTGTTACTGGTCGGAACCCGGCGACACCATCGCAGCGCTGCTCGGCGCGGCGCCGACGACGGCTCTCGGCTTCGCGACGCGTGACCAGGTACTGAACGCCTACGCCCGTCACACGAGTCTCGATGTCAGCCAGGTCCATTACTATC
>PLNQ01000133.1 GCA_003141815.1 Acidimicrobiaceae bacterium
GAGAGTTCGAGGCACGGTCGCACCTTGGCCCCCTCGGGCGCGTGGCCGAGCACAACGCGAAGGGGCTCGAGGACGATGTCGTCAAGCCGGGCGGTCAAGGCCGGATCGTCGCTTCTCACGGTCCCGGCCCCGATCAGGATCGCTTGGCTTTGCGCGCGCAGGACGTGCGCGTCACGCCGGGCGGCTGGTCCGGTGATCCACTGACTCGTCCCATCGGCCATCGCCACAACGCCATCGAGTGTGCTCGCGATCTTCGCCACGACGTAGGGCCTCGCCGTCACTCGGTGCCAGATGTAGGGCGCGAGTTGCGCGCGAACGCTCTCCTCCTCGATGCCGACCTCCACGTCAACGCCCGACGCCTTCAAGAGCTCGATGCCTTTGCCCGAGACTCGCGGGTCGGGATCGATGGTGCCCACGACGACTTTGGCGATGCCGGCTTCGATAATTGCCTCGGCACACGGCCCGGTCCGTCCGACATGGCAACAGGGCTCGAGAGTCACAATCATCGTGGCGCCGCGCGCCGCGTCGCCCGCGCGGCGTAGCGCCGCGATTTCGGCGTGCGACTCGCCCGGCGCTTGCGTGTGGCCCTCTCCCACGATCACGCCGCGGTCGTTCACGATCAGCGCCCCCACCCAGGGATTCGGTGGAGCGTGGAGTCGAGCCTTCTCGCCCTCGTCCATGGCCATCAACATCAGCTCCGAGAGCGCGAACTTCATCGACGACCCTCGTACGCGGCAGCGCGAAGTTCTTTGGCGGCATTCAACGGATCAGACTGGACGAAGATCGCCGAACCGGCGACCAACACGTTGGCGCCCGCGCGTACGACGCGCGGTGCGGTCGCCACGTCGATACCGCCGTCGACTTCGAGGTCGAGTTCGAGCGCACTGCTCTCAATCTCGTGGCGAGCCTGTTCGACCTTAGGCAAAACGTCGGCCATGAAAGACTGTCCCCCAAATCCCGGAAAGACGGTCATCAGCAACAAGAGATCGACGTCGCCGAGGTACGGCGCAACGGCCGAAAATGGAGTATCGGGATTGGCCGCGAGTCCCACGCGAAGACCGAGCGCCCGAGCGTCGCTTATCAACGACGCCGTTCCCCCGACCTCAACGTGCACGGTGCAACCGTTGGCACCGGCCTTCATAAAGGCCTCGAGGTAGCGCCCCGGCTCAGTCATCATCAGGTGACAGTCGAAGAACTTGTTGCTGTAGCGACGGAGCGACGCCACGACTGGAGGTCCTAAAGAGACGTTGGGTACGAAGTGACCGTCCATGACGTCAACGTGAAGCCAATCGGTCTCGACGTCAATTTCCTCGACGGCCCGCGCGAGATTACCGAAATCGGCGGCCAGAATTGACGGCGCAATTCGGATCTCGCCCGGCGGCCCAGCCTCTATCACCGTCACGTGTTCAGCCTAGGTCGTGGTGTCGTTACGACCATTCAAGTGAACCGTCGTCAAAGCGCCGACCGGCCCACCACGCGGTGGCCGCCATCGTCTTCGAGCCCTCGGGGCGTACGTCCTTGAGCGCTATCGCGCCGTCGTTGAGCCCGATCAGCACGTTCCCCTCGCGTCGGGCAATCATGCCTCTTGGCACATCGTCGCCAATGGCCTGCGCCATCACGACGCCGAGTCGTTTGCCGGCGACAAAGAGATAGGCACCGCCGAGACGCACGATTCGAAGCGCCAACGCCGTCGTCATCTCGGGCGTCATGTGGAAGGTCTCCTTGGACAGTTTCTCGGCGTACGTGACCTCGCCGACCTGAACGGTGGCGTGTTCGAGGAGCTGAGATGAACCAAGGACCTCAGTAAGCGCCGCTGCGCCGACGACGGCCAATTCGGCGGTGAGTTCGTCGGCGGTCTTCTCGTCGACACGAACGCGCCGCTCTAGGTGCACGGGACCGGTATCGAGGGTCGGCTCGAGCGAAATGATCGCGACGCCCGTCTCCTCGTCGCCGGCGAGAATCGCGCGCTGCACGGGGGCCGCACCGCGCCAGTGCGGCAACAGTGAGAAGTGAACGTTGAGCATCGGCACCCTCTGCAGCAGCGCTGCCGGGATGATCGCGCCGTAGGCGACGACGACACCGCGCTCGACATCGAGCTCTTCGAGATCGGCCAGTCGATGGCTGACGCGAAGTCCGAGTGTTAAGGCCGCGGCCTTGACGGGGCTGGGCGTGAGTGCAGCGCCTCGACCCCGACGTCGATCGGGTCGCGTGATGACGAGCTCGACGTCGTGGCCCTCGTGGACCAGTGCTTCAAGGGAGGGCACGGCGGCCTCGGGCGTACCGAGAAACGCGAGACGCATCTACTCGCCGAGCAGCTGGTGAAGTCCGTCGTGATCGTCGCGCGAAAGCTTGAGACGACGCTTTCGAAGAATCTTCTTCGCTTCCTTCTTCTGTTCGTCAGTGAGACGTTCGATGAGCAAGATCCCGTCGAGGTGATCGACCTCGTGTTGAAAGATGCGACCCTCGTANNTCGTCGGTCTCGATGTCGAGTTCGTTACCGTCGAGGTCGAAGCCCTTCAGGTGCACGGCGTTCGGTCGAACGATCTCCCAGTTCATTCCCGGCACCGACAGACAGCCCTCGTCGTGGATCCACTCTCCCGACGTCTCCACGATGACCGGGTTTACCACAACGTGGGGACCGTCGCCCTTGTCGTAGACGAAGAGTCGCTTCTGCACGCCGATCTGGTTCGCCGCGAGACCGACGCCCGGCGCGTCGTGCATCGTCTCGATCATGGACTCGGCCAACGCGGCGATCTTGGCGTCAATGTTCTCGACGTCGGTCGTCGGGGTGCCCAACACCGGGTCACCATAGGTTCGAATGGGTAACGTACTCACCCCACCACGCTACCGTGCGCGAAATGTCGTTCGACTCGGTCGAACGTTCAACGAGCCACCGAGCGGTCGAAATGACGAGCGCTACTGCACCGCGACGCGGAACTTCTGCGCGGGTCGATCTACGTCTCGAAGAGCACCCGTCAGCGTCGCCATTTCCTTCGCGCATACTACGTAGCCCGTCGGCGTCTTATGGACGCTGACGAGCGATGAGGGAAGTTCCGCGACGAAGGCCTCGGCACCCTCACCTGTTACTTCGGCACTCGCCCCGAAAGGGCTGAGAGAAAGCAACCGCGCCGTCGCAACGTCTTCATGGATGATCGCGTCAAAATCGCCGTCCACGAGTGCGTGCACGACGTCGTCGTCACCTCGGCGAGTCTGGAGTACGACGAGTCCTCGGCCGTCACGGCGAGATCCCACGAGTCGGCCGGCCTTGCCGATCGCATTGACCGCCGCTCGACGAGCCGACTCTCTCGGCGCGAGCAGGTACTGATCGAAGTCCACGAAGATCACGACGCCGCAACGGCGCACTCGCTGCCACGTCGCTTCGGTGCCGACGACCACACGTTCGAGCGGCGTCGAAGGGTCGAGCGCGGCCGTGACCTCGCTGACCTTCTGATTGAGTTGCGCAGCGAGGTCGCGCGCGAGCGTCGTGACGCCCACGCGCAGTCGCCTCAAATTCGTCGAGCCGCACGCTCGACAGAACCGCGCACGAAATTCGTGGCGCTCGCCACACGCCAGCTGTTCACCCACCTCTTCTTCAGCCTGATGGCACGTCGCGCAGCGCGCCAACTCGCCACAGGCCACGCAGGCGAGCAGGCGTCCCGTCCCGAGACGCTGGAGGATCACGGCGACCGCGACCGGGTCGTCACTCTCCAGTGCCCGACGGGCCGCGTCGAGCGCGACGGGGGCCAAGACACCCTCGTGGGGATCGCTCTGTCGTCGATCCACGATTTCGACACGCGGCCATCCCCCGACGAGGTCGCGGTCTTTCTCGTAACCACCGCCATTGAGCAACGCCGGTGAGGGAATCATTGACGTACACCACAGCGGAGCCTTGTCGCGCGAACAACGTTCGCGAAGCATCGCGACCGCCTCCCAGGTTGGTGTCGCGCTCGAGCGGTACGACTCGTCGTCGGCGTCGATGATGACGGCGCCCGCGACGCGCGGCACTGGGGCTAGTGCCGCGCCCCGCGCGCCGACCACGACGGGCCAGCCCGCGCGCATGCGGTCCCACTGGTCGTCGCCCGAGGCGACGGCGCAGCCGCGTTGTTCGAGTCGGCCACGAAGGCGCCCGGCCCAGCTCTCGGTCGGGACCAGGACGAGTAACGACCCTTCGGCGTCGCGCGTGGCTTCGTAGGCGCCGAGTATCAGCGCCAAGGGATCGGTTGTCGGCGCAAGTTGGATGACGCCCGCGGGCCCGTCCCACGCCGCGGCTTTGAGCGCGAGCGCCAGTGGTGCGGGTTCGGGCGCTCGGGGCAAGGTGGTGATGACGCGACGTGGCGAGGCGGCGAGGAGGAAGCGTGACCACGTGCCGTACCAACGCTCACTCGCCCAGCGCAGAAGTTCCAACATGGATGACGGCGGCCCGTAGCCCAGCCACTTCTTGACAATCTTCAGTTCTCCCGAGGGCGTGGCGCCGTCGATGACCCACCCACGCACCGAACGATGGTTGAAGTCCACGCGAACCCGATCCCCCACGCCCACGTGATCGGTCAAGTCATTTAGTAAGTAGTCGAAGGGCCGATCGACCGCGGCGACTTCGGTGATGATGCGTACCGCGCGCGCGGTCACTAGGCCAGCGACAGTTCCCGGCGCAGGTCGTCGAGCCGGGGCGTCTGCTCCCAGGTGAAGCCCTGGTCACTTCGTCCGAAGTGACCGTACGCGGCGGTTCGCTGGTAGATCGGGCGACGCAGGTCGAGGTCGCGAATGATGGCCGCGGGACGAAGGTCAAAGAGCGCGTCGACGGCTTTGACGATCTTGGCGCGATCGACGCGCTCGGTGCCAAAGGTCTCCACGAGTAACGAGACGGGACGCGCGACACCGATGGCGTACGCCACCTGGACCTCACAACGCTCCGCGGCGCCCGAAGCGACGACGTGCTTGGCGACCCAGCGCGCGGCGTACGCCGCGGAACGGTCCACCTTCGAGGGATCCTTGCCTGAGAAGGCTCCGCCGCCATGTCGCGCCATTCCGCCGTAGGTGTCGACGATGATCTTTCGCCCCGTGAGACCGGCGTCGGCGTGGGGTCCGCCCAGAACGAACTTGCCCGAGGGATTGACGAAGACGCGCATCGAACTCGTGTCGAGGTCCGTCGGCAACATGGGTCGAATCACGTGTTCGAGGACGTCGGCGTGGATCATGTCGTGGTCGTAACCGTCCTCGTGCTGGGTGGAGACGAGCACGGTGTCCACGCCGACGGGACGACCGTCTTCGTAGGCGACGGTTACCTGGGTCTTGCCGTCGGGTCGCAGGTAGGGAACCTGCCCGGAGCGTCGAACCTGGGATAGGCGCATCGACAGTCGGTGCGCCAGCCAAATCGGTAGCGGCATGAAGTCGTCGTTGTCGTTGCAGGCGTAGCCGAACATCATGCCCTGGTCACCCGCGCCGAGGGCGTTCAGTTCGTCTTCACCGCCCGATCCCGTGCGGTGCTCGAGCGCCACGTCGACGCCGCCGGCGATGTCGGGGCTCTGCTTGTCGAGCGAGACCAACACGGCGCAATTGCGTCCATCGAAGCCCTTGTCCCCGTCGTCGTAACCAATGTCGAGGATGGTGCGACGCGCGCTGGCGGTGATGTCCACAACGGCCGTCGTCGTAATCTCGCCCGCTACGACGCACAGCCCGGTCGTGAGCAAGGTCTCGCAAGCAACGCGCGCAAAGGGATCCTGGGTGAGAATAGCGTCGAGCACGCCGTCAGAGACCTGGTCCGCGATCTTGTCCGGGTGCCCCTCGGTCACCGACTCCGAGGTAAAGAGTGTCCGGTCGCTCATTGGGCTCCTTGAGGTAACAATGCAGCAACCCTAGCCAAGATCTCCCACGAGATCGCTTCTTTCGAGCGCAGGGTGACCCGCTCGGGCTCTGCGTGTCGGTCGAGGATGACGACTTCGTTGGTCGCGTGCGCGAAGCCCGCGCCAGGCGTGGCGACGTCGTTCACGACGAGCAGGTCGACACCTTTTTCGCGCAGCTTTACGAGCGCGTTCTCTATCACGTCGTTGGTCTCGGCGGCGAAGCCCACGATGATCTGGCCCTTCGGTCGATGGGCCACCAGGTCAGCCAAGACGTCAGGAGTCGGCTCGAGATGAAGTTCCGGCGGACCGTCACGCTTCTTCAATTTCTTAGCGGACGCGCGGGGGGTGAAGTCCGCGACTGCGGCGGCCATGATCACGCAGTCACTTTCGAGCGTGCGTTTCATCATCGCTTCGTGCAACTCCGCGGCGGTCTCGACCTGTACGACATCAATGGCGCTCACGGTGTCGAGGCTAAGGGTCCCCTCCACGGTCGAGACCAGCGTCACGCTCGCTCCCATGCGACACGCCACTTCCGCGAGGGCGTAGCCCTGGCGGCCCGACGAGCGATTGGTAAGCACCCGCACGGGATCGATCACTTCGCGCGTACCGCCCGCACTGATGAGGACGCGGGTGCCCGTGAGGGCGCCCCGGTATCCTCCGACGATCTTCTCGACCAGTTCCGCAATAGTTGCGGCTTCGGGCAGGCGCCCTGCTCCCTCGTCGCCCCCGGCCAAATGACCGACGTCCGGCTCGAGGACCAACACGCCACGGCGGCGAAGGGTCGCGAGGTTCTCCTGCACCGAGGGTTGCTCCCACATCTCCGTGTGCATGGTGGGACACAGAAGCACCGGCGCGCGGGTGGCGAGCAGCGTGGCCGTCAAAAGGTCGTCGGCAAGGCCCATCGCGTAACGAGCGATGAGGTGAGCGGTCGCGGGCGCGACCACGATGAGCGTCGCGTTCGAACCTAGGTAGGTATGGGGAATTGGCGTCGTAGGATCGCCGTAGAGACTGGTGCGCGCGGGTTCGCTCGCTAGTGCGGAGAAGGTGACTGTCCCGACGAATCGGGTCGCGTCAGGGGTGAGTACCGGCGCGACGTGGTAGCCCTTTTCACGCAGCAGACGGAGCAGTTCGACGGACTTATAAGCGGCGATCCCGCCGGCGACGCCTAGGACAATGCGAGGAGTCGACGAATTAGGCGTCGCGCAGGGCATCGGTGAAGGCGTCCAGGTCACTGTTGGCGTCCTGGCGAGCCTGCTCGACGGCCTCGGCCTGCAGTCGCTCGTTCTCGAGCTCTTCGCTGGTCGGACGGTGAAAGAGCAACTTGCCTTCGTAGAGTTCTTCCATCGCGAGCGACAACGACTTGTTCGACAGCGACGTCACCTGTGGTGGAATCAGGGCACCGTGGCCCGATCCGAGTCCGTTGTAGTACTCGTTGATCTCGCGCGCGCGAATCGCCGTTACCGCCACCAGGGTGAACTTAGAGTCGCCAACCTTGCCCAACAAGTTCTCAATAGGTGGATCAACGAGGGTGGGACGTTCGGCCATGGTGATTAGTCCTTAGTAGGGAGGTCGCGCCGTTGCCGGCGGAGTTCTTCCAGTATAGAGATGATTTCGCCGCTCGCCCGCTCGATATCGTCGTTCACGACCACGTAGGACGCAAGTTCGTGACCTTTTTCGAGCTCATAAGGCGCACTTTGGAGACGATCGGCGACGTGGTCGTCGTCGTCCCCGCGCACCCGTAGACGCTCTTCGAGCCGTTCCATCGACGGGGGCAGGATCAAAAAGACCACCGCGTCGTGGTGGTGCTGGAGGACCTGCTCCGCCCCTTGGACCTCGATCTCCAAGATCACGTCGGCGTCTCGCTCCGGGCTGGGCAGGGGCGTGCCGTAGAAGTTGCCGTGGAATTCGGCCCATTCGAGGAAGGTGCCTTCCTCGATGGCGCGTTCGAACGTCGCCCGGTCGACGAAGTAGTACTCGTCACCACGTTCGCTCGGGCGCTGTTCGCGTGTCGTCCAACTGCGACTCAGCCAGAGATGATGGTCCAGTTCAACAAGACACTTCGCCAGCGTCCCCTTGCCGACGCCACCCGGACCAATGAGAACGACGACCAATGGCTCAGCGGACAAGAGCTCGAAACAGTTCGGCGCGTTGCTTGGGACCGAGGCCGCGGATGCGACGAGTCTTCGCGATGGACGCGCTCTTCATGATGCGCTCAGCCTTCACCTCACCAATGGCGGGCAACGCACTGATCAAGTCGTAGGCGCGCATCTGCGCGACACACTCTTCGTGCGCGGCGAGTGCAAAGAGTTCATCGAGCGACAGTTCGCCCGACTTTACGAGTCGTTTCACATCAGCGCGACGACGTCGATTCGCGACGGCCAAGCGCGACGCTTCGACACGCTGTTCCTGCGACAGTGTGGGTGGTGTCGGTGTCACGTGGTCAGACTACTCCGCGAACGTCGCGATGGCTAGAGGGCGGCGAGGAGGTCGTCGCGCCACCGTCGAGCAGCGTCGAGCAGACCACGCTGTTCGGGACCGGCGAACAGAATGGCGCGCGCGACGTTGATAAGTACGGTTCCTTGCTCGCAACGCTCGAAGAGACGGGCCACGTCGTTCACGCCCGCTCCCTGGGCGCCGAGCCCGGGAACCAAGTAGGGACCGCGCAACGAAGCGAGGTCGAAGGCGGGCGCGTCGCGCGTCGCGCCGAGGACCACGCCGATCGAACCGAGACCAACGTCACGCTGATTGAGTTCTGCGACACTTCGTAGCACCATTTCCTGCACGCGTTCTTGTTCGAACGTGCGCGCTTCTTGGAGCGAGCGTCCCTCGGGGTTCGACGTCGCCGCGACGACGAACACGCCGCGACCACTCGCGGCGGCGTCGTCGAAGAGTGGCCGTAGCGCCGCGACGCCCAGATAGGGACTAACGGTCACCGCGTCGACGGCGAGGGGCGCGCCGTCGCGAAGCCAGGCCTGGGCGTAACCCTCGTTAGTCGAGTCCACGTCGCCACGCTTGGCGTCGGCAACGACCAGCAAATCGGCGTCGTGCGCTTCTTGGATGAGACGCTCGAGGACGCGATACCCGGCCGAGCCGAATCGTTCGAAGAACGCCACCTGGGGCTTGATGACGGCCGCCACGCCGGTCACCGCTTCGAGCACCGCGAGGCTGCAGAACTCGAGCCCTTCCACGCTGTCGGGGCGGCCCCAGCGCGTCAAAACCTCGCTGCTCGGGTCGATACCCACGCACAGTGGTCCTAATTCACGCAGACGCTCCTGCAGTCGCACGCCAAAGGTCTCAGTCATGGGCCGCTCCGATCAGTTGGTCGATCCCGGTGACGCCGTGTTTCGTCATCCACGTCGAAAGTTGTTCTTGCACGATCCACGGCGCTCGGGGACGAGCGAACGTCGCGGTGCCGACTTCGAGTGCGTTGGCGCCCGCCATCAACATCGCGACCGCGTCCGCGCCGCTGCTCACGCCACCCACGCCGACGATCGGCGTTTTTGTGAACGCCTCACGACATTCGTAGACTGCGCGCAGTGCTACCGGCAAGATGCCCGACCCGCTGATACCTCCGCCGCCGTTGCCGAGCGCTGGTCGTCGTGCTTCGACATCGATCACGAGACCCAGGACCGTGTTCACCAGTACCAGGGCGCTCGCGCCGGCGCGAAGCGCAGCGTCGGCGATCTCGAGCAACGCGGGCGTGTTCGGACTGAGCTTCACCCATAGGGGCACTCCCGCGACGAGTGACGCCTCGACGATCTCGCTCGTCGCCGACGCGGAGTGCGCGAAGATCTCGCGGCGGCTATCCAAGTTAGGACAGCTCGCGTTCACTTCGAGCGCCACGACCTCGGCGTCACGCATGGCCTCGGCGGCGTCGGCGAACTCTTTGACGGTCCTCCCCCAAATCGATCCGACGACGGTGGCGCCTCGGCCGAGCAGTGCCGGTAACTCCTTCGCGCGCCACGAAGCCACGCCCGGTCCGGCGAGTCCGACCGCGTTCACCATGTGTTCGCCCGAAGCCACGACACGCGGGGCCGGGTTGCCGTCCCACGCAAAGGCGGCCAAGGATTTGGTGACGACGGCACCGAGTTCGCTCAGTTCGCCGTAGCCGGCGAGTTCGTCGCCGTGTCCCGCCGTACCCGAGGCCGTCATGACGGCCGATCGTAAGACGACGGCGCCGACGGTGGTGACGAAGCTCGTCATCCGTGTAGTTCCTGAAGAGTTCGTACGCGCCAGCCCTTGGCGCGCGTGTCAGCGATACCCTTCGCGGCCGCGAAACCGGCCGACAGTGTCGTGACGCACGCCACTCCGTGTCCGACGCAGGCTCCTCGAATCGCCGCTCCATCGGAACGCGCGCTCGAGCCCGACGGCGTGTTCACGACCAACTGCACCTCGCCCGAGGCGATCATCGTGACGGCGTCGACCGCGAGGTCGCCGAGACCTACCTTGCCCACCAAGGTGTCGACGGTCACGTCGTGGGCGCGAAGGTAGCCCGCGGTGCCCACGGTCGCGGCCAGTCGAAAGCCCAGCGCCACGAGTTGGCGAGCCAGTTCGAGTCCCGTGACTTTGTCGCGATCGGCGAGCGAGAGAAAGACCTGGCCAGTGTCGGGCAATCTGGTGCCCGCCGCCAGTTGGGACTTCGCGAAGGCGATGCCGAAACTCTCGCCGATACCCATGACTTCGCCCGTCGAACGCATCTCGGGTCCGAGCACGGTGTCGACTCCGGGGAATCGACTGAAGGGCAGCACGGCCTCTTTCACGCTGACGAACGAGGGCACCGGCGGCGTCGCGGGCACCACGTCCTCCTCGCGTAGTGACGCGAGTGAGTATCCCATCATCACGCGCACCGCCACTTGGGCCAGCGGCACGCCCGTGGCCTTCGCGACGAAGGGCACGGTGCGACTGGCGCGGGGGTTCGCTTCGAGGACGAAGACCTCTTCGTTCTTGACTGCGTACTGCACGTTGATCAGACCCACCACGCCGAGCGCGTGCGCAATCCTCTGCGTGTACTCGTGCAACGTGGCCAGCACGTGTTCGCTGAGCGATTGCGGCGG
Source organism: Acidimicrobiaceae bacterium (assembly GCA_003141815.1). Lineage (GTDB taxonomy): Bacteria > Actinomycetota > Acidimicrobiia > Acidimicrobiales > RAAP-2 > RAAP-2. Next base: position 10,895 of record PLNQ01000133.1, read on the forward strand.
CAGGGCGCATGCCGAGTCACCGGAGTGTACGCCGGCCTCTTCGACGTGTTCCATCACGCCCGCGATGAACACGTCGCCGGTGTTGTCGCGTACGGCGTCGACGTCCACTTCAATGGCGTCTTCAAGGAAGCTGTCCAACAGGATCGGCCGACTCTGCGACACGCCTCCCTCCCTCGCGAGCGAGCCGTGCAGGCTCGTGAGATCGTTCATGACGCGCTCGAGGGACGTGTCGTCGTAGACGATCTCCATGGCTCGTCCGCCGAGGACGTAGCTCGGACGTACCAGTACCGGGTAACCAACGCGCTTGGCGATGATGCGTGCCTCGTTGAGCGTGAGCGCGACGTCACCCGGTGGTTGGCGAAGTCCGAGCGAGTTGCAGATCTGCGACCAGCGTTCGCGGTCCTCGGCGGCGTCGATGGAACTGACGGGTGTACCGAGCACCAGGGATGGGTCGAGCGAGTGTGAGAGCTTCAGCGGGGTCTGGCCGCCGAGCGCGACAATGACGCCCACCAACCTGGCACCATCAACGCAGGCCGCCTGTTCGGCGGCGATGACCTCAGCGACGTCCTCGGGCGTCAGGGGCTCGAAGTAGAGACGATCGGAGGTCGAGTAGTCCGTCGAAACCGTTTCGGGATTGCAGTTGATCATCACCGTCTCGTAGCCCATGTCACGTAGCGCCATGGAGGCGTGCACGCAGCAGTAGTCGAATTCGATCCCCTGGCCGATTCGGTTCGGTCCCGAACCGAGGATGATTACGCGATCGCGCGACGAGGGCTCGACCTCGCTGGTGTCCTCGTAGGTGCTGTAGTGGTACGGCGTCGACGCTTCGAACTCGGCGGCGCACGTGTCGACGGTCTTGAAAGTCGTCACCACGCCCTTCGCTCGGCGCAGCGCCGTGACTTCCTCCGTAGTCGTACCGGTGAACTGGGCGATCTGGACATCGGAGAATCCCCACTGCTTGTATCGGCGCCAAGCCCGCTGATCGAGATTGGCCAGCGAGACGCCCCCCGTGAGTTCACGTTCGCGTTCGATGATTCCGCTGAGTTGGTGGACGAACCACCGATCGATGCCGGTACGCGAGGCGACTTCGTCGATCGTGGCACCGCGCATGAGGACCTCGTGCAGGGCGAAGAGCCGTTCGGGTGTGGCGACCACGCACCGATCCCAGAGCGTCTCCTCGTCGAGGTCGGAGAACTCGGAGTCGTGGCCGAGCGCGAAGCCCAAGCGACCTTGTTCGAGCGATCGTACGGCCTTTTGGAGCGATTCGGCGAAGTTGCGCCCGATGGCCATGACCTCACCGACCGACTGCATGCGCGTGCCCAGTCGCGGTGACGAGCCCGGCAACTTCTCGAAGGCCCAGCGGGGAATCTTCGTGACGACGTAGTCGAT
>PLNQ01000109.1 GCA_003141815.1 Acidimicrobiaceae bacterium
CAACCTTGGCAACGTGACGTTTGTCCCCAACACCAGTTACTCGGGACCTCAAAAGGCGCAAGTCGGGTTCGTGAAGGAAGTTGCTTTCGCGTCGACCACTGCCGAACAAAACGCCCTGCGTGCGGGAACGGTTTCCATTGGATACGTTGACAACTCTGTCCTCACGAGTAGTGGAACCCCCACGAAACCTGGCGCGAACTGGTCAGCCATCGCGGGTAGTTACAACTTGGAGATTGGAGCGCCGTGGTCGGTTGACTACGCCGCGTACAACTTCAATAAGAAGAACCCGGAGTCGGTATTCTTGAACCAGCTCTACATTCGTCAAGCGATACAGATGACGGTGAACCAAGTGGCGATGATCAAGAAGATCTTCAAGGGCTACGGCTACGTGCAAATCAACCCGCTCCCACCGGTGACGCCCGCTGCAATCTCTGGCGGAGCTTCTACCAAGAACCCCTACCCGTACAATCCAACGAAAGCAGAATCGCTGCTGACGAAACACGGCTGGGCGAAGGTGGGTGGCGTGCTTGAGTGTAAGAAGCCGGGCACGGGCGCTACAGACTGTGGCAAGGGCATCAAGAAGAGCGCGAAACTGTCCGTTTCGCTCCTCTACGGAAGTGGCAGTCCGGCACTGACCTTGCAGGTCAACACGGAAGTGAGTGAATGGAAGACCATCGGCATCGCCGCCAAGGTCACCACGCAGCCGTTCAACGGCGTTGTAAGTTACTGTGTCGGCAACTCATCGAAGTGGAGCATCTGCCTTTGGGGTGCTGGCTGGATTTACGCCCCCGACTACTACCCATCCGGGGAGTCGTTGTACGTGCCGGGCGCGAGCTTCAACATCGGCGCCTACAGCAATGCGCAGTTGACCGCCGCCGTGAAGACGACCACATTCGGTACGGCTTCGCTGAAGACGTTCTCGAACCTCGCGGCGGTACAGTTGCCGGACCTCTACCAACCCAACACGACCAACGATTTCGTTGCCGGTGGTATAGGTGAGGTCGTGAAGACGCTGAAGAGTTCGATCGGTTTCACGCCGAACCCACTCATAAACTTTATGCCGGAGTACTACCACTACTAAGCACGTATCGACTTAAGGAACTTCAGTTCAACGAAAACCGGCCCCTTCAAAGGGGCCGGTTTTCGATGTATTTGTCGGGCTTCGCGATATTGCGAACAAAGTTAGAGGTGCCATTCACGAGTGAGGGAACTCACATCGCGATGGTATGATTTCCCAGTGCTCGCGTACATATTGAGAAGGCTGGTGCAATCCTTCTTCGTGCTAATCATCGTGATGCTCATCACGTTTTCACTCCCCTACTTTGAGACCAACGGCATCTTGGCGCCGGCGTACGTGGTACTCGGTACGCACGTCACCCCTTTCACCGTTCATCTTTGGGGGGTAAACCACGGAATGGATCATCCTTTCTTGGTGCGCTTCTGGAACTACGCAACGCAAGTTCTATTTCACTTCAATTTGGGGCAGTCGTACAAGCAAAATCTGTCGGTCTGGTCCATCATTTCGCTCTACGTGCCCCGCACGATCTGGCTCGCTCTCACCTCGCTCGTCTTCACTGTCATTATCGCGATTCCCGTAGGTATTTTTCAGGCCTCCCGACGTAACACCTACGTGGACTACGTCGCCACCGGTACCGCGTTTGTGTTGTACGGAATCCCCGCGTTCTTGCTCGGCATTTTGGCGCTGCAATTCTTTAGTTTCGGTTGGCCACATCTACCAGCATCGCCCCCCTCGGGTGTCGCCGCGTGGGCCATGTTCACTAACCCATCGGGATTCGTGCTGCCGGTACTTACGCTGACCCTTCTCAGCATTGCATTCCTCAGTCGCTTCATGCGAAGCGCCGTCCTGGAGGTTCTAGTCCAGGATTATGTTCGCACGGCTAGAGCAAAAGGCTGCAGCGGGAGTCGCGTCCTAATCCGTCACGCGTTTCGCAACGCTCTAGGACCCATCATCATTATTCTTGGGCTCTATTTTCCTGGACTCCTCGGAGGCGCCGTCGTCATCGAAAGTGTTTTCAACTACAGCGGACTCGGAATTCAGATTGTGAACGCCGCTACCAACATCGACGTTCCCACGGTGCTAGGTATCACGCTGCTCGTAGCAATTTTGACGCTGTTAGGTAATCTCATCGCCGACGTGATGCTGGGAATTGTGAACCCCCGAATCAGGGTTGAGGGAAGATCAAAGTGACCGACCTTCACGAAGACTCTGTGCCGCGCGCCTCGCTAGTCACCGAGAATCTCGCCGATCTAGAAGCTATGGGCGAAATTGTTCCTCTATGGAAGCAACGCCTTCACATCTTCCTCCACAACAAGTTCGCCATCATTTCGGTCCTCTTTATTCTCGCGACCGTACTGTTCTGTTACGTGGGGCCCATTCTTTACCACACCAACCAAACGAATCAGGCCATCGCGCTCAACGCTGTGTGGAATCAGCAGCCTTCGTTGCATCATCTCTTAGGCACCGACAGTTCAGGCTTCGATGAACTCGGGCGGATCATGTACGGTGGCGAGTACTCACTGAGCTTGGGTATGCTCGCTGGCGTCATCACCATCGTGGTGGGCACCATCTACGGAATGGTCTCAGGCTTCTTGGGCGGGTTGGTCGACACCATGATGATGCGCGTGCTCGACGCGCTGTTGTCGATCCCCCTTCTCTTCCTGCTAATTACCCTCATCGCCGTGTTTCAACGTACAACGGTGTTTCTTATCGTCATCATTGGCGTCACCGGCTGGTTCGGCAACGCTCGCATTATCCGAGGTGACGCGTTGCTCATAAAAAAGCTGGAGTATTCACAAGCGGCGACCGCTATGGGAGCCAGCAAGTGGCACATCATCCGGCGCCACGTCTTCCCCAATTCGATGAGCAATATTGTCACCGTCGCTACTTTTTCGGTGGCGGACGCGATTCTCTTCCTATCGACCCTCGGATTCTTGGGTCTCGGCATCCCAGCACCGCAAACCGACTGGGGAACCATGCTTCAAGATGGTTCCGTTCAACAATCTAACGGCTACTGGTGGGAGATCTACCCCACCGCGATACTCTTCGTCTTGGTCATCGTGGCGATTACCTACGTTGGCGAGGCACTGCGTGACGCGTTCGAAGTTCGTCTCATCGAACGTTAAGTCGAGGATTGGGCGGCTCCGCTCAATGACGACGGACCGATTGACGTACTAGGCGCGAGACGCGGACACACTCAACGAGACTGGCGTCTTCATGGGAAAGTGGCACGCCGCTTTCTGGCTCTGACCGAAATCTCTCAACAACGGCTCCTCGTGAGCACAGATCTCTTGGGCCTTCGGGCAGCGAGTACGGAAACGGCAACCAGAGGGAGGGTTGACCGAAGAGGGAAGTTCTCCCCTCACCTGACGTCCACGCCGCTTACGCGCCTCTACGGGGTCTGGTACGGGCACCACGTCTAAGAGACCCTGCGTGTAGGGATGCGCCGGCGAACGAAACACGGATTCGGCGTCGCCAATTTCAACGATTTTGCCGAGATACATTACGGCAATCGTGTCGGCCATGTAATAAACGACGGCCAGATCGTGGCTGACCATAACGTAGGAAAGATTACGTTCGCGTTGAAGTTCTTTCATCATGTTCAGAATCTGCGCCTGAATCGACACGTCGAGCGCCGACACCGGCTCGTCCGCGACAATCAAGCGGGGATTCAGCGCCAAGGCGCGGGCGAATCCGATGCGCTGGCGTTGACCACCGGAAAACTCGTGCGGGTAGCGGTCGGCGGCCATGCGGTCGAGGCCCACCGAGAGCAGCAACTCCGTGACACGCTCGCGCTGTTGGGACTTAGTTCCATCGCCTTGCACCATGAGAGGCTCACCAAGGATTTGAGCGACCTTCATACGTGGATCAAGTGACGAATAGGGATCCTGGAACATCATCTGGCGATCGCGCCGTTCAGCCCGTTTCGGCCGATGGCCCTTGGCCGAAATCAACTTGTCATCAAAGAAAATTTCACCTGCCGTCAAAGGTTCGAGTCCAACAATCATTCGCCCGATGGTCGTCTTGCCACAGCCCGACTCACCGACGAGTCCGAACGTCTCGCCCTCAGTCAGCGTAAAGCTGACATCGGACACCGCGTGAATAGCACCGACTCGGTGTTGAATGAGCCCACCCTTGATCGGAAACTCCTTCACAATCCCCTCGGCCCGAAGGAGCTCCTTGGCGGGACGTTTCTTTCGGGTGTCGGCGACGGTAGGTTCGCTCACCATCACGTTCCGGGGACCGTCGGTCGGGTGGTAGCAAGCAAAAGCGTGGTCGCCATTTACCGTGAGAGCGGGCTCCGCCTCTCGGCACTGATCGGTTGCGTAGGAACAACGTGGGGCGAAGCGACAGCCAATGATCGGCTTACTTAAATCAGGGGGAAGTCCCGCAATCGAGTCCAGATGCTGCTTAGAAGCGCTATCCAGATTCGGCATCGAGGCAAGGAGGGCTTGTGAGTATGGGTGACTCATCTCGTGAAAGAGTTCTATCGTCGGAGCCTCTTCAGCCTTGACACCTCCGTACATCACAACGACACGGTCCGTCCTCCCGGCAATGACGCCCATATCGTGCGTGATGAGGAGCACGCCCATATTCAATTGAGTTCGCAGATTATCGATGATGTCCAAAATCTGGGCCTGAATGGTGACGTCAAGCGCGGTGGTGGGCTCGTCGGCAATCAGCAACTTCGGATTACACACGAGCCCCATGGCGATGATGACGCGTTGGCGCAGTCCTCCGGAGAGTTCGAAGGGATACTGCTCAAGTCGTTCGGCCGGACGTGGCATTTCCACCATCTCCAAAACTTCGAGAGCGCGCTTCCGTGCCTCGTCATCCGACGCCCCGGTGTGGATTCGAAGACCCTCGCCAATCTGACGGCCGATCTTCGTGGTTGGGTTGAGCGAACTCATGGGGTCCTGGGGAATCAGAGCCACCGAATTGCCACGCTCCTTCTGCATCTCCTTTTCGGACAACGTCGAAAGATCTACACCGTTGAGTTCAACGGAACCCGCCACAATGTGACCATTGCGAGGTAAAAGGCGCATCACCGCGAGGCCGGTTGTAGTCTTCCCGCACCCGGATTCGCCCACCAATCCGACGCACTCGCCTGAATTGACTGTCAAGGAGAAATCATCGACAGCTGTGACGAATGACTTTCGAGACGCGAACTGAACCTTCAAATTGTTTACACTCAGGAGCAGAGGCATATCCAAGTAATTCTACACTTTTGGGGTACTCTTCCGTTCGAACGGGTGAATGTGAAATCGTGAGCGAAACTCCACGTTCGTAGCCCGTCAGGTGTCACTTCAGCACACGCAGTCGATGACGGCGACAGCCTCAACGGGTGGTGACTGTCGTCACCGTCGTGGATGAGGTTGACTTTCGAGAAGGGTGCGTCGGCCATCGATTTCGAGACTCAGAGTCCTGTGTCCGCCTACCAACGGTCCGCTGAAGTGACCTTAGTCAAGCCTTTCGCGCGATTAAATGCAATTTCCTCGCGTGGGCAACGAAAACGTACACGCCTGGCCCAAGACTTGTCGTTGGTGGGACACTTTTCTTCGCCTCCGGACCTACAAGAGTTGTAATTCTATGAAGACAACTTCGCTCCAGGCAGGTGCCACGTCAATCGGTGACTTGAAGTGCGTCCGAATCGTCGAATCGCTTCAAGGTGAGCGGGTGTCCCGTAGCCCTTGTTCTTGGCCCACTCATATTCGTCACGCTCTTCATCCAGGGCCACCATATGGGCATCTCGATCCACTTTCGCCAATACCGCTGCGGCAGCGATGGTGGCGCAACGCTGGTCGCCCTTGACGATTGTCGTTACGGGCAGCGACCCGTAACGAAGTGGTGGTGGCGCACTCGCGCCAAAACGAACGTTGAGCGGGCTTCGCAGAAGATTGAACGACCCGTCGATCAAAGCGTGCGTCGGCGATGACGTAAGGCCGTTGAGCGCGCGCGTCGCCGCCACTGCCAAAGCGAGACGTAGTCCCCACTCGTCGATCTCTCGCGCACTCACCGAGCCCAGCGACCACTCCGCTGCCCAACGTGAGAGCGGATCGACGAGCGACGTTCGTTGCGCGGGGCTCAAGAGCTTCGAGTCGTTGAGACCTCTGGGGGGCGCCAGTTCTTCACGCATCACGACTGCGCCCACGGTCATGGGACCGGCGAGCGCGCCGCGTCCTACTTCGTCGATTCCCACGACGACTTCGCCGCGATCGAGTAACACACGTTCGAATTCAAGGAGATCGTGCGGGGGCGCCTTCATCTACCTAAGGGTACCGAGGTGCGAGCCACGTAGCATTCATCTCTATGACCGAGGCCATCGTCGTTCCTCTCAAACGCTTCGATCGGGCGAAGAAGCGACTGCGCCGCGACGCTGGCCTCGATGTGGCGACGATCGCCGAAGATCTCGCTCGCGGTGTTCTCTTATGCTCCCAACCTCGACCCGTCATCGTCGTGAGTGAAGACCCCGACGTCTCGCGCTTCGCCGTGTCACACGGCGCCGAGGTGTGGTCGTCATCGGCGTCGAACCTCAACGACGCGGTGCAGGGCGCCTACGAAGGACTGAGAGAGCGATTCGATCGACTCATCATTGTCCACGGCGACCTTCGTTACCCGGAGGGACTCGGACGTTTCACACTGGCGCCCGGTATCACGTTCTTCGCGGATCACCACGGCATGGGCACCAACGTGTTGGTCATTCCCACCGGACTCGACTTTCATTTCGCGTACGGAACGCATTCGCTACGTCACCACGTCGACGAGGCCCAACGCCTCAACACCATTTACCGCGTCGTCACGACGAGCCCCTGGCGCTTCGACGTCGACGAACCGAGTGATCTCCGCGACGCCTAGACAGCACTCGAGGGGGCCTTGCGGCCCCCTCGAGAACAGATCCTCCTGAGAGAATCGACTACTTNNGACGCTTCTTCGCGGCCTTCTTTGCTGCAGGACGCTTCTTCGCTGGAGCCTTTTTGGCTGCAGCCTTCTTCTTCGCGGCTGGTGCCACATTCCCTCCTTGGGACTCAACGTTGATTCAAATTGGGACCTCGAGGCGCCGTACTGGTGTACTCGCTTCAGGTACCGCATTGATATCTCATGAACTCGGCCATGGACCACCCAACCTCACGGCTGTGCGGCGACTGTTCGCAGTGCACGGCCCCACGCGAAGGAGCGTTCTTCGAAACGTTGCAAGCAACGAAGTGAACAACGTGTACCTCCTCCGCAGAAGGACATCTATAAGTTCAGTTGTTATTCACACCAATGTCAAGTATTTCGAGATTTATTTCGACCGATGGTGTGACGTGCTATCTGACGACGGTGTGTACTTAGGACGAGGTGCGAACGGTGACGCAATGAGTGGACGCGAACGTTCAACACTCGTGTTGGGTCCAACGCGAAGTGGAAAAACTTCATCGATCATTGTTCCAAATCTCCTGATGACATCTGATGCGTGTGTCGTAACGTCGACAAAGAACGATGTCGTCTCTCTCATGGCGCGCACGTGTCGTAATGGCGCAACACTTCTCTTCGATCCGTCGGGAACGGTCGAAACACCTGCGGGAGTGCATCGCATTGGTTATTCACCTCTAAGACAATCCTTAAGTTGGGATGGCGCTGTTTTGGCCTCTCGGAGCTTGCTTGACGTCGCGCGACGCGGTCGAGGCGATCGCGCTGACGATCATTGGAGTGAACGAGCGGGTGCGTTAGTGGCGCCACTCATGCACGCGAGCGCCCTTCGAAGTGAATCACTGGGTCAACTCGCCGCTCGCGTCGACGAGCGACGGTGCGACGATCTCTTGCACGAACTGAACGATCGTCACGGCGAGCATCATCCGTCCGTGACGTTGCTGCGCGGTGTCCTCGCGACCGAAGAACGCGAGCGATCGAGCATCTGGTCCACGACCGCCGGCCTCTTCGCGGGCGTGCGCACTGAGGCGGCACGTGCCTCGGCCCGAGAGGCACCCCTCGACGTTGACGAGTTCCTTCGGGGCCCTCACCAGTTGCACGTCGTAGCGCCAAGTCGACATCAAGCCGTCTCGATTCCGCTCGTCGTCGGTCTCGTGGAAGAACTCGTGCACGCGACCTACGACCGACACCACGGCGGAGCCCGACTCTTGCTCGCCCTCGACGAACTCGCGAACGTCGCCCCGCTACCGCGTCTCGCGAGCATCGTGTCCGAAGGTGGCGGCCAGGGGGTCCTCACACTGGCTTGCCTGCAGGACCTCAGCCAGGCCCGAAGTCGTTGGGGGGCTTCGGCGGAAGGCTTCCTGTCCCTCTTTCCAACCACCCTGGTCCTGCCCGGGATCGCGGACCGTGCCACGCTCGAAATGCTCCGGCACCTGGCCGGGCGTGAGTTGACATCCTCACCCAGCGTGCAGCGCGATCGCCGAGGTCGGACCCTCAGTCATTCAACGAGCTGGGTGGAGCGTGACCGCGTCACGATGAGCGAACTCGCCCAGGGTCGAGACGGTCGCGCATTAGGCCTTGACGCGCAGAACCGTCTCAAGTGGATCGAGCTCACGCCCGCCTACCGCGACGCGCGCTTCACTCGCTACCTCGAACGACCCTCTCGTGAGCGAACCATCTCTCGAGATCGCTGACGCCAGTCGTCGAACTCGCTTCTCTCGAGCGGCCGGGGACCAATCGCGCGAACAGAGCCGATCATGCGCGCCTCGTGCACGGCGATTGTCGGTTCGTGCACGCCGCGTCTTCCTTGAAGGCTTGGATACAGTTCGTCAATCGCTCTCGTCAGATGGACCGGGTCCTGTCCGTAAGGTGCCGCGTCGGCCCAGGCGACGAGCAGGTGCCGACGCGCGACATCGGGTCGTCCTTCGAAGGCGCCAGCGAATCGATGCTCGTCGAGGACGTAGCGACTATCTCGCGGCGCCCGCACGACACCGAGGGATTCGTAGCGCTCGCGGTCACGATCCCACGACGCGAGGGTCGCCTCTCGACTCCACGAGAGTTTTTCTCCACGCTCGCGGTGATGACCACTCCAGAGCGCGCGGTACCCCTCGTCGAGACCGACTACGCGTTCGACGCCTTCGAAGGATCGCCACGCCTGCCACGGCGTGCGCTCGGCCAGTTCGTAGCGAAGCGACGCGCGGTAGAGGGCGTCTGCCGTGGAGACGTGGGCGTAGAGCGCGCGCGAGTCGAGGACGTTGGCCCGTCCCTCTGGTCTCGCCCCCACGAGCACGTGGTCGTGCAGGTGCGGCTCGCCGTGTCGGTTCAGTCCGTGCGTGAAGCTCACAACCCTCTGCCACGTAGCGGACTCGTCGCGATCAACTCCCCCTTGACGTTCGCGTACGACGAGCGCGCGATCTTCTAGGTACGCCATCGACGCTCGCACCGAAGCACGATGCGCCGCGACGACGCCGCTCGCGTGCTCGGGATCGACCGCGAGCAAGATGGAGATCGGTCGCGGCGCGGCGATGACGATGTCGTAGCCTCGGACACTCGATCGCTCGCTCGTCACCAGAACCTTCGATACGTCCGAGGGTTCCCTCGTGTCACCGTGGCCGCGTAGCCACCAGCCAGGCCCGCCGCCACGCAATCCGTCGAGTTCGAGCGCCGGGTCGTTCGTGAAGTACGAGACGTCGTTCGAACGCCGAGGAAGAAGACGGATCACGGACACCTCTTTCGAAGTGCCCAACGGTCGCCTAGAGCTCCGCGGCGATCCTTCTCGCGAGCGCGTGACCTGCCTTGGCGTACTTGGCCGTCGCCACCACGGCACCCGGTCCAGCGCGCAACATTAGATGGTCCACGAATCGCTCGTCCGAGACCCGGAATTTGACGGCGTGGCGACCGTCGTCGAGCACCAGCCACTGGGCTCCGGGCAGGGGCTCGAAGAGCCAACGATTGGCGGCTTCGACGACCACGACGATCTCGTCACCCTCTTCGCCCACTTGGGTCAGCCAGTTCAACACCCTGTCGAGGGGCCGCGTCTCGGGAGCGGGTGACGTCGCGAGCACTGCGTTGATGCGGTCCACGCGAAACGTTCGCCACGCAGTTCTCGTGGTGCAGTACGCGCGCACGTAGGTATGACCGTTCAAGACCTTCATCTCGCGCGGCTCGATGGCGCGAACGTGGGACTCGTCGCTCACCCCCGAGGTGTACTGGATCTTGATCTGGGAGTGACTTTCGATGGCGCTCTCCACCTGGGCCAGCAACGCCTCGTTGGAGGCCATCTCGATCTGCACAGGGATTCTCGTAGCGTTCTCGATCTTCTCGATGGCTGAGAAGATCGCGGCGTCGGTATAAATACGTGACGCCTCACGAAGGGCGATATTCAGCTCAAAGAGATCGCGCCACATGAAGGGTGAAGGATCGTCCGCGCCCTCTGGAAGGTCGGAGAAGTCCGCCCGATAGGTCGAGTCATCGTTCGCCTCGTCGTCCCAGTCCTCGCACTCCTTGATGACGTGGGCGGGAAAGGTGTCGGTGCCGTCGGTCGATTCGGCCATGGGCTCGAGCGACACGAGGCGGTCCATGATGAGCCGGACGTGCTCGGGTGAGAGCGAGAAACGCTTCGAGAGTTCGCTGATACGCAGGCCGTCCTCACTGACGTACACCGCGTGCAGTAGTTGCAGGGTCTGGCCCAACACGTCGTTCGACGGCACTACGTCAAAGGAGAGGCTTGCGACGTCGGGGGTCTTGCCGCGGTTGACCTCCTTCAACCACGCCGTCAACTCGTTCTTGAGGGACTTAGGCGACTGGAGCCGCACGCGATCGGCGCTGTCGAGCAGCAGGCGAAGCGCGGCACGCGGACTTTGAAAGGTGATGCCGACTTCCACGGAGCCGTCACTCTTCGTCGCGCTCAGCGCGTTGGGGTACTGGCGTACCAAAAGTTCGGCGTGGTTCTCGTTGGTCGATACGACCATGTCGAGCGGCCTGGGAGATTTGGCGTACTCGGGGCGCCACGCGCGCGCCACGCGCGCGATGTCCTCGTCGACCTCAAACGAGTCGGGCAACACCACGGGCATCGACGTCATGCGCGTGAAGCGGTAGCCCTTGATCTCTTTGGTGTCCTTCACCCGCGCCACGAGGTAGCTGGCGCCGTCAAAAACGTCGATGACGAGCGGTTCGACGAGACGACCCTTTTTGGCCGCCGACAGGTACTCAAAAGCCAGGGCGCGACGCACGTGCAGGGCCCGCAGCACCGGGGTGTAGTAGTTCGACGCCGCCAGTCCCCCGTCACTGGCAGGGATGTCGTTAAAGACACTGAAGGCGCCGGACTTTCCGAAGCCACAGAATGAAAGCGCCAGCTTGACCACGCGCTCCTCTTCGGGGGTGAAGTAGATGAGCGGCGCGTACCCGCTCTTGGGGTCGATCCGGTAACCCACCGAGCCGTCGTCGTTCGAAACGGTTTCGATTTCGAAGCCGAGTTCTCGGATCCGCGCCTTGTCGCGCTCGAACTTCTGGCGGACCGTGCTGTCGGCACCTTCGTACGCGCGAATCTTCCTGGGACCCTTAGCCGCCACGGGATACTCGTCAATCTTCAGGTCGCGCAGGATCTCCTCTTGGGTGATTGGTCCGTACTGCCAGGCGCGCTGGAGCAGTAACACGAGTGCCACGAGTCGTTCACGACTCTGCTCGATTCCTCCGCGGATGGTGCTCATTAAACTCCCGTTCTTGCTTGACACGAGGGTAGCGGACGGCGCCGTTCCTCAGTAACGAAAACAGGTGGCGCGAGGTTAGGCCTCGGGCGCGTCCTGGGGTACTTCCTCGCGCCGCCACGAGCCCGAACGCCCACCCGACTTCTCCCAGAGGGCAACGTGCTCGATGGTCATCGTTCGGTCGCTCGACTTACACATGTCGTAGATCGTCAGGGCCGCGACCGTCACTGCGGTCAACGCCTCCATCTCGACGCCCGTGCGGTCAATCGTGTCGACGCCGGCCTCGAGGTCAATGTGGGTGTCGGCGATAGTGAAGTTCACGTAGACGTTGCCCACGAGCACTGGATGCGACGTCGGCAAGAGTGATGACGCCTGTTTCGCGGCTTGGATACCGGCCACGCGCGCCGTCGCGAGCACGTCACCCTTATTCAACGTATTCGCCGCCACGGCGGCGGTGGTCGACGCGAGCATGGTGACGCGACAACGCGCCAGCGCGCGTCGCGCACTGACCTCCGTGGGTCCAACGTCACGGGGAAACGCTGCGCCAGCTGGCCCGCGTCGTAGTTGGTGGAAGTCGTCCACCGCGCCATGTTAGGTCACGATCGACGTGTCTTCTCCTCCCAGTACACTTCTCTAGTTACGTTGTCTAATCGGAGTACTTCATGCCCACCTACGAATACGAGTGTCAGCAGTGCCACGAACGGGTCGAGGCTGTCCAAAAGTTCTCAGACCCCACGCTCACCGTCTGTCCGTTGTGCGGCGGCGAACTTCGCAAGGTCTTCTCGGCGGTAGGCATCGTCTTTAAGGGCAGCGGCTTCTACAAGAACGACAGCCGCGGATCAGCCCCCAAGAAGACGACGACGCCCAGCACGAACACGAGTACAGACTCCAGTACGGCGACGCCAGCGGCGGCGCCCACGCCAAGTTCGACGCCGAGTACTCCAGCGTCTTCTACCCCCAGTTCGAGCTAGGAGCCCGACACCGCGATTCCGTCGATCGCGAGTGTTTGACCCGCGGCACTGCCGGGCAGCCACTCCACGTCGTTGCCTACGTGGCTGAGATCGAGCAACATTCGCTGCAGAGTCGAGGCGACGGTGAGCTCTCGAACCGGTTCGGCCAACTGCCCGTCGCGAATCATCAGACCGGTGACCCCGACCGAGAAGTCCCCCGAGATGGGATTGACGCCCGAGTGCACGCCCATGATCGACTCGACGTACACGCCGTAGCCGACGCTCTTGAGAATTGTCTCTTGATCCTCGTTGCCGGGTTCGAGCTGTAAGGCGCGACACCCCGCCGAGGGCGAGCCCGCGATACCACCACGAAGAGCACTCCCTGTAGAGGCAGTGCCGGCTCGTCGCGCAGAGTACGTGTCGTAGACGAAGCCCTGGAGCTGTCCCTTGCTGATCAGAACGTTCCGACGACACGCGAGTCCCTCGCCGTCGTGCGAACTGGCCGCGAAATGTCGAGGGTCGGTGGGGTCGTCGAGGAGNNACGACCGCGTCGCCACTCAACGCGCCACCGATGATCGCGAGCAGTGTGGCGGCGGTGCGCGGATCGAAGACCGCCGTGCACTTCATGGACGAGGGCTTGACGGCGCCGAGCATGCGCGTCGCGCGCGTGATGGCGTCGTGGGCCGCCAGGTCCATGTCCAGTTCACCCGGTGCTCGTCCGGCGCTCAGTCCCCACCCGGTCTGGTCGTCGTTACCGTCACTGGCGATGGCTTCGACTGAAAGGTAGGCGCCCGAGCGCGCGTAGGACGCTCGAATGCCGGTCGACGAGGCGATGGCCGCTTCGGCGACGTAGTCCGAGTAGTTCGCGGAGTCGACTTGGCGAATGCGCGTGTCACCGTCGCGAACTCGGCGTTCGAGTTCGATGGCCATGGCGATTTTGTCGTCGAGCGGCGTCGTCAAGACAGAGTCGTCACGTAATGACAGGGCCACCGGATCCACGCCGTCGGGACGTGCGAAGGCGACGAACTCGTCTTCGGAGGCGAAGCGCACGTTGTCGCGAGCCTCCCGCAAAGCGTTGCGCACGGACTCCTCGTCGAGCGAACCGGCCCACGCCGTGCCCACTTGAGCCCCGTTCACGCCGTCGAGCAGCACTCGGATGCCGATGCCGGACGAACTCGCACTCGACAGGTTCTCGACCTCGCCCTGATAGGCACGAACCTCGGTCTCGACGCCACTGGAGACGTAGATCTCTATCTCTTCATTTCCATTCGCCGATTCGAGGAGACGCTCGGCCTGTTGGAGAAGGTCACTCACGCCGCCGCACCACCGATGGTGATAGCGCTGAGGCGCATTGTGGCCTGACCACAGCCAACGGGAACCTGCTGCCCGTCTTTGCCGCACGTGCCGGGCATCATGGAGAAGTCCCTACCCACGGCGTCGACGCGCTGGAGGATCTCGGGACCATTGCCAATGAGGTTGCAGTCGCGAAGTGGCGCGGTGATCTTCCCGTCCTCGATCAAGAATGCGGCCGTCATACCGAAGACGAAGTCACCGGTGGCGGTGTTGACCTGGCCACCGCCGAGTTGCGCGACGTACACGCCGTAGGGCGTCTGGGCGACGATCTCGTCCGCGTCGGATTCTCCTTCCAAGAGGTACGTATTGGTCATGCGGACCATGGGAAGGTGCTGGTAGCTCTGGCGACGACCGTTCGCGGAGACGCCTCGCCCCTCCTTACGCGCGCGCAAGTAGTCCCACATGTAGTCGGTCAAGACGCCATTTTCGATCAAGACGTTGCGAGAGCTCGCGTGGCCCTCGTCGTCGATAGCGAGGTAGCCCCACTCCCCCGCTACCGTTCCGTCGTCGACGAGGGTGACCAGTGGACTCGCCACCTGCTGGCCGACCTTGCCGGCGTAGACCGAGGCCTGCTTCATGATGGCGTCGGCTTCGAGACCGTGTCCGCACGCCTCGTGAAAGAGGATGCCCCCCGAACCGCTCGCCAACACCACGGGTAAGTCCCCCGAGGGGGCCGGTCGCGCTTGGAGTTTCGTGATGGCTTGTCGCGCAGCACCCCGGGCGGCCTCTTCGATGACCTCGGAGTTCAAGAGTTCGAAGCCCCTCGTCGCCGCGACGGGTCGGTAGCCGGTCTGCATTCCCGTGTCACCGGTGGCGATACACGACACGTTGAATCGCGTACGAACTTGATGATCGCTCGCGAAAACCCCTTCGGAGTTCGCGACCACGAAGCGACGAGTGGAGTCCCCGAGCCCGACTTGCACCTGCGTGATGGACGACCCTTCTGACCTCGCCACGTCATCGGCCTGGAGCAGCAACTCGATCTTCTTCGACTTCTCGACGTCGCTCGGTTCGATCTGGGCCGACGACGGGTAACGACGCAGTGGTTCGAGCGCGACTTCACGGACGCCGCCCCCGCCCTCTCGAGCTACTGAGGCGGCGGCTCGTGCGGCGGCTAGGAGACCCGTCTCACTGAGATCGGACGTGTGCGCGAAGCCCGTTGTCTCGCCCACGACCACGCGGATGCCCGCGCCACGATCGCGGCCCGAACTCAACTCCTCAACGCGACGCTGGTCGAGCACCGCCGACGACGTCGCGCGGTCCTCCACAAAGACCTCTGCAAACTGCCCACCGCGGCTTAGCGCCTCGTCGATTGTGCGCTGCAGCACGTCGCCGTCTACCAGTTGAGTACTCATAAAACTCAGGCTACTGGGGGGGACCTATTGTCTCGGCCGAGCGCGACGCCCAACAGTAGGCTGAATATTGTGATTCTCCCATCGATTGAAACACCCACTGACCTTCAGCCCCTCTCCTACGAACAGTTGCAACTTCTCAGTCAAGAGATCCGCGATTTCATTATCGAGAGCGTCACGAAAACCGGCGGACACCTCGGGTCAAATCTCGGCGTGGTGGAACTCACGCTGGCCCTGCACCGCGTCTTCGAATCGCCGAAGGACATCCTGCTGTGGGATACCGGTCATCAGGCCTACGTGCACAAACTGCTGACCGGGCGACGCTACGGCTTCAAGAACCTTCGTCAACGCGGCGGCCTCTCGGGCTATCCCAACCGTACCGAGAGCCAGCACGACTGGATCGAATCGAGCCACGCCTCGACGGCCCTGTCGTACGCGCACGGTCTCTCCGTCGCGCTCGAACAGCGCAATGAACTCATTGGTCGCGGCGGGAAGCGTCACGTCGTCGCTATCGTCGGTGACGGATCGCTCACCGGCGGTATGGCCTACGAGGCACTGAACAACCTGGGCCACTCGAACCAGCGCGTCGTGATCGTATTGAACGACAACGGACGAAGTTACGCACCGACCATCTCCAAACTCTCGGAGTCCCTCACCGCGTTACGCTTGAATCGTACGTACCTGACCTTTCGCGATCGCATTCGACGCTTGGTCCCGCGCCTGCCCCGCGTCGGCAAGGCCGCCTACCTAGGCATCGACGGATTCACCTCGGTGGTTCGAGAGATGGTGACCCCCCACACGTTCTTTGAGAATCTGGGTGTTCGCTACGTGGGACCGGTTGACGGGCACAACATCGAGGTGCTCGAGAAGGCCCTGAAGGCAGCGGCCGAGTGGGATGGTCCCATTGTCGTGCACGCGCTCACCCAAAAGGGCAGGGGCTACGAGCCCGCCGTCAGCGACGACCTGAAGATGCACGACTACAAACTCCCGCCACACGTAAACGGTGACGAGGTGGTGTCGAGCTCGTTCTCCCAAGCGTTCTCCGACTCCCTGGTTCGACTCGCGAGCGACGACGAGCGCATCGTCGCGATCACCGCCGCCATGGCGGGACCCACGGGACTCTTGAAATTCCAAGCAAAGTTCCCCGATCGATTCTTTGACGTGGGCATCGCCGAGCAACACGCCGTCACGGCCGCGGCCGGCATGGCGATGGGCGGGCTGAAGCCCGTGGTTGCCGTCTACGCCACCTTCTTCTCTCGCGCGTTCGATCAGGCCCATCTCGACGTCGGCCTCTTGAACCTGCCCGTGGTCTTCGTCTTTGATCGCGCGGGGATCACCGGCAACGACGGACCGAGCCACCATGGGCTGCTCGACATGGCGCTCTGCTTGGCCATTCCCAACATGATCGTCTTCGC
>PLNQ01000178.1 GCA_003141815.1 Acidimicrobiaceae bacterium
CACTGACGGTGTTGGCGGCGCCTTCTATTGAGTCGAACGCGAGGAGCAGAGTTCGAACGGCGGCCGGCGTTGGTGTGATGCGAACCGCGATGCGAGTGGCGATGCCGAGGGTTCCCTCACTTCCGACGAATGCGCCGCGAAGGTCGAAGCCGTCGGGCTCGGCGTCGAGACCACCGAGCGTGATGAGCTCGCCGTCGGGCAACACGACGTCGATCGCGAGGACGTGTTGACTCGTCACGCCGTAGGCCAGACAGTGCGGACCGCCGGAGTTATTGGCGACGTTGCCCCCGATGGTGCAGGCCTGCTGACTGGAGGGGTCCGGAGCAAAGTGGAATCCGTAGGCACGTAACTCCCGCGTGAGGTCGAGGTTGATCACGCCCGGTTCCACCCACGCGACGCGATCCTCGATATCGAGCTCGAGAATCTTCGTCATTTTGGTCGTGACCACGACGACCGGTGNNCGATCGATCGTCCGTGTGCGGCACAGATTCGCGCAACGCGCTGAACTTCTTCAGCAGTTGTCGGAAAGCAGATCGGTCCTGAGACCCCGCCGACGAACACTGATGCGTCGTGGGCGTAAAGGGAGCGCTCGGCACTGTCGACCCGAACGCGATCGGGTCCGAGGGCGTCAATGAGCTCGGCGACAATGGGGTCAACCTCCACATGACGTCGTCCTCGCGAGAAAGTCCTTCCGCTCACGACTTAGCCGGTCCGCGCCTGGAAGCCCGCCGCTTCGATTCCCGCCACTGCGGCCACCTCGTCATTATCCGAATTATCGCCCGTCACACCGACCGCTCCAATGACCACCTGATCCGAGTCGCTAATCAGCACGCCTCCCGGCACGGGAATCAGGGCGCCGCCGAACGCAGCGGTGACGGCAGTGACGAAATACGGCTGCTGTTCGGCGCGTGTNNAACGCGCCGTAGGCCTTACCGTGGGCAATCTCAAATCGGAGATTCGACGCCCCGTCCTCGCACTCGAACGCCTTGACGTGACCGCCGGCGTCGAGCACCACGACCGAAAGCGGGGCGAGCTCCTTGCGGCGCCCCTCGTTAAGGACACCCGCGATAATCGCTCGAGCTTGTTCAAGGGTAATGGCGCTCATGTGGTGGCTCCAATCTGTGATTTTCGTTGAACTCTTCGCGCGTGGAGTATCGGCTCGGTGTAGCCGGAGGGTTGACTCATCCCTTTGAACACGAGGTCACACGCGGCGGAAAACGCCACGCCGTCGAACTCCGGTCCCATGGCGCTGTAAAGAGGGTCTCCCGCGTTTTGTCGGTCAACGACCTCGGCCATGCGGCGCATCGCCGCGACCACGGATTCGTGATCGACGACACCGTGGTGAAGCCAATTGGCAATGTGTTGGGAAGAGATCCGACAGGTGGCTCGATCTTCCATCAGCGCCACGTTATGGATGTCGGGCACCTTCGAGCATCCGACTCCCTGGTCGATCCAGCGAACGACGTAGCCTAGGATTCCTTGCGTGTTGTTCTCGAGTTCCTCTCGTATCTCCTCGTCGCTCCAGTCGCTGTCGATGGCGACGGGAATCGTAAGGAGTTCCTCCAGCGGAAGTGGTTCGCGCCCTGCGAGCTCCGCCTGGCGCTCTTGGACATTGACGCGGTGATAGTGCGTAGCGTGCAGAGTCGCCGCGGTCGGTGAGGGAACCCAAGCGCAGTTCGCGCCAGCGAGCGGTTGGGCAACTTTCTCTCTGAGCATGTCGCACATCAAGTCTGGGGCGGCCCACATCCCTTTGCCAATTTGACCGCGGCCTCGGAGTCCGCAGGCCAGTCCCACGTCGACGTTGTTGTCTTCATAGGCCTTCAGCCACTGCTGTGACCTCATGTCGGCCTTCCGTACCATTGCTCCGGCGCGCATCGAGGTATGGATCTCGTCACCCGTGCGGTCGAGAAACCCAGTATTGATAAAGGCGATCCGCCCGCTCGCAGCGCGAATGCATTCGGTGAGATTGAGTGTCGTTCGACGCTCCTCGTCCATGAGTCCAATCTTCACCGTAAATGACGCCAGTCCGAGAATACGCTCGACAGCCCCAAACACATCATTGGCAAAGGCAACTTCTTCAGGTCCGTGCATCTTTGGTTTGACCACGTAGATCGAACCGTGACGCGAATTCTTCGCGCCGTCTCTTCGACTGAGATCGTGCAGGCCACCAAGCACCGTCAACAGTGCGTCGAGCAGCCCTTCGGGAACCTCGTGACCCTGGCGATCCAATACGGCACTCGTCGTCATGAGATGCCCCACGTTGCGCACCATCATCAACGCGCGCCCGGAGAGTCGCACCGGCGCGCCCTCGGGACCAATGATGGTCCGGTCGTCGGCCAACCGACGAATGAACGCGCGCTCCCCTTTCGTCACTTCAGTGCGGAGGTCGCCCTTCATTAATCCAAGCCAGTTGCGATACACCTGGACTTTGTCCGGAGCGTCAACGGCGGCGACCGAGTCTTCACAGTCCATGATGGTCGTGAGCGCCGACTCGATCACGACGTCATTCACTCCCGCACCATCGCGTTGGCCCACCGGACCGTCACGGTCGATAACAAGCTCAATGTGAAGACCGTGGTTACGAAAGAACACGGACGACGGATCTGCGGGATCTCCCATATATCCCGCGAACTGCAACGGATCAACGAGGTGAGTCGCATTGCAGTCAAGGTGCACGACGAGTCCCCCATCGATCACCTCGTAGCCCTTCGCGCGAGCGTGGGACCCGTCTTCGACCGGTACGACGTCGTCAAGAAAATGGCGGACCCATTCAATGACGCGGTCGCCGCGCTCGGCGTCGTAGGGCCCGGGCGCGGGGGCCGAACCGAGTGCGTCGGTTCCATAGAGAACGTCATAGAGCGAACCCCACCGTGCGTTGGCCGCGTTCAGTGCGTATCGCTCGTTCATGACCGGAACGACCAGTTGAGGTCCGGCGAGGGTGGAGATCTCTGGATCGACGCCGGTCGTCGAAATTTCAAATGACTCATCCGACGCCACGAGGTATCCAATATCCTCGAGAAATCGCCGATATTCGGCCACGCCAAAGACATGACCTTGGTGCCACGAATCGATCTGCATCTGCAGCCACGCGCGTTTCTCTAGTAACGCGGCGTTTCTCGCCCCAAATTCATCGATGAGCGACGCGAGACCCGTCCACAACGAATCCTCATCCACCCCAGAATCAACCAGCAGTTCGTCGATCACAAAGCGGTACAGAGATTCTTCGACCCGAAGATCGCCAACGTCGACGTAGGCCACCCCTATCCTCCTTGTGTTTCTCTGCGGTCGAGAAGCAGGACCACGTCAAGTCGGCGGGGGCCGTGGACCCCTTCGACACGTTCCAACTCGATGTCCGATGTCGCCGAGGGACCCGAGATCCAGGTTTGCGCCGTGTCGGATTGAACGCGCGCGATGGCCTCGGGCACGATCTCCACGACCTGATCCTCTCGCACCACGATAATGAGATGGTCAGGCACCAGCGATAGGGCACGGCGTCCCTGCGTTGGCCCCGAGTCGAGGACTATGGTGCCGGTTTCGGCAATGGCGACCGCGCATCCCGAGATTGTCGAATCGATCGCGTCGAGCTGTTTGATTGTGAGAGCAGGTTCGTCGCGGTACACGTGCATCTCAGGACCGACGAGCCACGAAGGTGGGAGATCCGTTGGTATCGCGACCGACGAGCTGCTTCGTTTACTGAGCAAAGCCGCAATTGTTTCGGCGATCTCGTCCGGGTACGCCTCGCTCAGGGTGGCGTTGTAGTCGAGCAGTCGGTGCCTCAGTCGTTCCATCTTTTCGTTCGCGCTCATTGAGCCGCGCGTGCGGTAAGCGTGCTCACCAGTGGCGGCGGCGCCGCTCCAGTTCCCGCCGAGTGCGTCGGCGATCGATGCGAGAACGGCCTCTCGCCCACTTTCGCGCATGCCGGTCGGCGCACTTGACGGAAGCCCGGACTCGAAGAAATTCAGCCCAGCGACCGAGTGGTTTCGGTCATCATTCGTACGCGCCGTTGAAGTGTCGTCGCCGTGCGTGGCCCTGAACCATGTGCGAAAGGACTTGGTGGGTGGAAGCGGGGCGTCTCTCGTCGCACTCCACTTGTTGAGCGGTGGCGGGAGATGCCGGAGCGTGCGCCGCTTGGAGCGACCGGCGATGACGGCGCCCGCCGCGATGGCCGAGCGAAAGAGGCGGGGGGACGAAAATCCCTTGGCGAGCGCCGTCATCGCGATGAGCTCTGGGCCCAGCGGGTTCGTCTCGCGCTTGTGATCGACAATCTCAGAGCGAAGCCGGACGAGGATCTTTGGAATGTTGATCTTCACGGGACACGCCTCGTAACAGGCACCGCAGAGCGTTGAGGCAAAGGGGAGCGAATCCTCGAGCGGGGTGCGCGCGCCACGGCGCAGTTGAGGTACGAGGACCGCCCCGATCGGACCCGGATAGGGATTCCCGTAGGCGTGACCGCCGGTGCGTTCGTAGACCGGACACACATTCATGCAGGCTGAACAACGGATGCATCGCAGCACGTCGCGCCCGTCAGGTTCGGCGAGCGCCGAAGTGCGCCCGTTGTCGAGCAACACGAGGTGGAAGGAGGACGGTCCATCTCCCTCGGTCACGCCAGTGAAGATCGACGTGTACGGGTTCATCCGCTCACCCGTCGCCGAACGCGGGAGCAGCTGAAGGAAAACTCCAAGACTTTGCCAATCGGGCAGTAGTTTCTCCACGCCCACGACCGAGATCAGTGTGTCGGGCAGCGTCAGACACATCCGGCCGTTGCCCTCGGACTCCACCACCACCAGCCCTCCGGAGTCGGCAATCAAGAAGTTCGCCCCCGATATCGCCACCTTGGCCGAGAGGAACCGGTCGCGCAGGTGCGCTCGCGCGGCGGCCGTGAGCTCCGTCGGGTCGTCCGTGAGATCGGCCGGAGCAGCCAATCCGGACTCGCCCATCTTGTCGAGAAAGATGTCGCGGATCTGTGATCGATTCTTGTGGATCGCCGGCACGAGGATGTGCGACGGTAGATCGTCGCCGAGCTGGACGATGAGCTCAGCGAGGTCAGTCTCGTACGGCGTGATGCCGTGCCGCTCGAGCGCCACGTTGAGTTCAGTTTCGGCCGTCGTCATGGACTTCACTTTCACGACGCTTGTTTCACCTGTCGCCTTCACCAGATCCACCACGATCGCGTTGGCTTCTGCGCCGTTGCGGGCCCAATGGACGACCCCGCCGTGTCTGGTCACGTTCCGTTCGACTTCGACCAGGAGCTCGTCCATGTGTTGCAGGACATAATCCTTGATTGACGCCCCGGCGTCTCGAAGCTCCTCCCAATCGCTCAGTTCACCCACGACCCGCAACCGCTTATCTCGAATCGTCGAGGTCGCGTGGGCGAGATTCGTGCGCAACTGGGTGTCGCCCAACTCCCGTCGAGCGAGCGTCGGGAACGGAAGCGTGGTGTCGAAAACCCTAGACACGCTCGCCAGCTTCCTCTGAGGCGAGAATCTCGGCGAGGTGCATGACGCGAAGTCCCGCGTGCTCTCGTGACGCGAGCCCCCCGAGATGGG
The DNA here is from genome assembly GCA_003141815.1 of Acidimicrobiaceae bacterium. Taxonomy (GTDB): domain Bacteria; phylum Actinomycetota; class Acidimicrobiia; order Acidimicrobiales; family RAAP-2; genus RAAP-2. The sequence goes on from PLNQ01000178.1 coordinate 5,547, forward strand.
TGAGGCACGAATTGTCGAGGGCACACAATACCTCGGCGTTAGTCGCTCGAATCGCTGCCAGCTTGTCCTTTCCAATGGCGACCGACGTATCGGCATTCTTCATAGAAAACAGTCCCCCGAATCCGCAGCACTCACTCTCTTGAGGGATAGCGACCAGTTCAAGTCCCCGCACGCGCTCGAGCAACGTCTTCGGTGCATCACCGAGACCGAGGACCCGAAGCGAATGGCAGGTCGGGTGGTACGCCACGCGATGCGAGAAACTCGCTCCGACGTCAATGACCTTCGCCACGTCGGTCAAGAACTCGGAGAACTCGAAGACCCGACCGGCGATGTCGACGAGTTCCGCCTCGAGTGCACGATCGCCCAGTGCCTGCGCCGAGTCACGGTACAAGTCACGTACCGTGCCCACGCACGACGCCGACGGTGACACTATTACGTCGTAGCTTGTGAACACTTGGCGGAACCGCCGAGCAAGCCCCAGGCCCTCGGGTCGGTAGCCGGCGTTGAGGTGCATCTGCCCGCAACAAGTCTGCTCGGTTGGGAATACGACTTCGTGACCGAGACGCTCTAGCACTTTTACGACCGCTTTCGGAGTCTCCGGGAAAAGTCCGTCATTCACGCACGTGATAAACAGGGCGACTTTCACAGCGAGAGCTCCGTCGACGCGGGGATTCGGTAGCTGCGAGTCACGCTCGAACGACGCCACCCATCAGATCCGACACCACGTGCGATCCAGGATCGAGCGAGCAACGCCGAGCACACTGGAAATTCGTAGGGGCTCATCCGCACAACGCCAGCAAACGACACGTGGTCGCGACCGCTCGTTCCAAGTTCATCGGCCCCTCGGCGAGGGCTCGCGGCAGCTCGCTGACCTCTTGGATGATGGGAACCAGCGCGGCGAATCCCAGAGGGTAGAGCGCGTCGGCACCAGCACCGATACGACCGGCGAACGCGATGACCGGCACCCCGTGTCGCGCGGAGACCTCGGCCACGCCGAGGAGAGCTTTTCCGCTGGCGGTCTGCGCGTCGACACTGCCCTCTCCCGTGAGTACGTAGTCGGCGCCCACGATCCTGTCGGCGAAGTGGGTGGCCGACATCACCACATCAACGCCGCGATGCATCTGCGCGTCGAAGAACGCGAGGAACGCCGCCCCAAGTCCCCCAGCCGCGCCCGACCCGGAAACCATCGCGACGTCTCGACCGGTGGTCGAGGTGACGACACGGGCCAACGTCGAAAGAGCGAGATCGAGTTCAGCGACGGCCACATCATCGGCTCCCTTTTGCGGTCCGAATATGGCGCTGGCTCCGTTTGGTCCAAGGAGNNGCGGTCCGAAGACGGCGCTCGCTCCGTTTGCTCCGAGGAGCGGGTTCGTCACGTCACTGGCGATCTGGAACTGCGCGGTGGCGAGGCGCGGTTCGAACATGGAGAGGTCGATTCGATCAAGACGCGAGAGTGCGGCGCCGCCCGCCGGCAAGTCCTCCCCGCGCCTGTCGAGCAAGC
>PLNQ01000184.1 GCA_003141815.1 Acidimicrobiaceae bacterium
CCGAACGACTTGGCGTAGGCACCCTGGGGCGCCGACTGCAGGTCGTCACCGATCCACGGCGTCGTCATGTAGCCAAGCTGCTGACCGTCCGAGAACAAGGTCGCGGCGGTCTGGGTGTCCATGGAGTCAAAGATGACCTGGGGCTTGTTGGCAAACGCGGACGTGAGCTCCGAGCTGTAGGACGACTGACCGGGCGTCAACGTGATGTTCTGTTGAATCGTGCCGCCCAGTGCCTTGAAGGCCTTCTCGAGCGGAGCGATGAAGCCCTGGGAGTTCGCCGAATTGTCGAAGATCAGCGACGCCGTCTTCCAACCCTTACTGATCGCGTACTGCGCCATCGCGATTGCCTCGTTGGAGTCGGATGACGAAGTGCGGAATACGTACTTGTATTTCATGTTGTCGAGTGTCGTGAGACCTCCGACCATGAAGTCGACGACGTCGTTCGGCTGGAACTGACCGATAACGGCTTCGATCGTTGGCGAGAACGGCCCGATGATAAGCGTCGGGTGGCTCAGCTCCAACTTGCGAAACGCCGGGAGCGCGTCCACGGAGTCGGCCGCGTCGTCGACGTACGAACTCTTCCACTGGTGACCGAGCACACCACCGTTGTGGTTGACCTCGTAGATACCAACGGACACGCCGTGGGTCCCCCAGCTCGAGAGCAGCGACTTCGATCCCGTGAACGGAAAGATGCCCCCGACGACGAGCGGCTTCGAACCGGCGCTGGCCGAGCCAGCACTCAGTCCCACGCCGGCCATCGAGGTCACCATCGCCAGGACCAGCATTGTTCTGGCACCCCCACGACGACCTACTAACTTTCTAATGAATTTCATTTGGTACTTCCCCCTTTTTTCCTTTTGTTTACTTCAAGTTTGTGGGAATTTCCCACTGTTACGAATGAGTGGCCTCGGCTCGACCGAGGAAGATGGCGGCCAAGTCAAGTTCGGCGATCTCCTTCGCCGGACCGTGCACGTGGTTGGTCCCGGCGATGAAGATGTGCACGAAGTCAGAGTGCTTCAGCGCGCGTTCGACGTTCTGTTCGACCACCAGCACCGCAGTGCCGGCCTTGGTGATCAGGTCGATCTGATTCCACACGACGTCGGTGTACGCGGGCGAGAGTCCGGCCGTCGGTTCGTCCAAGACGATGACGGTCGGATCGACCATGAGGGCGCGCGCGATCGCGAGGAGGTTCTGTTGACCGCCCGAAAGCAAGCCGGCCTTCTTGTCGCGGGCTTTCTTGAGGTCGGTGAAGATGTTCAAAATCTCTTCCAATCTCGCGTCCGTGTTGCCCTTGACGGCGAAACCCCCAACTTCCAAGTTTTCGTTGACCGTCAGCGTCGCGAAGACGTTGTCGTTCTGCGGTACGTACACCAGACCGTTGCGCGGAATGAGGTGACCGGGCATCTTCGTGATGTCGACGTCGTTCACGACGATGCGTCCCTTCGTGGGACGCAAGATCCCCACGAGAGTTTTCGCGTAGGTGGACTTACCGGCGCCGTTGGGTCCGATGATCGTCGTGATCGTGCCAACCTCCGCGGAAAGCGTGATGTCGCTGATGATGGTCTGACGTCCGTAGCCGGACGTAACGTTCTCAGTTAGTAGTGCTGGCACTGATCACCTCTCCTAGATAGGCCTGGACGACCTCGGGGTTCGCCCGCAACTCGCTCAGTCGGCCCGTCGCGAGCGTCTTACCTTCAGCCAAGACGATGACGAAGTCACAGATCTTCTCCACGACGTTGAGGTTGTGTTCGACCATCAACACCGTCATGCCTTGGCGCTTCATGTCGAGGATGTAGCCGCCGATCCGGTCGATCAGCGCTGGGTTCACGCCCGCCATGGGCTCGTCAAGCAAGAAGACGGTGGGCGCGGCCATGACGCCCCTCGAGATTTCGAGCAGCTTCTTCTGGCCCCCCGAAAGTTCACGTGCCCGGTTATCACGGAGTTCGTAGAGTCCGTAGGTGGCGAGAATCTCCGTGGCACGTTCAATGTTCTGTTGCTCTTCTCGCCTCTGGAGACGGGGTCGAAAGAAGATGTTGAAAAGTGATTCACCGGCTTGGACCTTGGGCGCGACCAACAGGTTCTCGAGGACTGTGAGTCCTCCGAGTTCGCGCGACAACTGGAACGTTCGCATCAGTCCCATACGCGCGATCTTGTAGCTCTCCCAGTTCGTCACGTCAACGGAGCCGAGGTGCGTGGTGCCCGAGTCAGACTTCATCGCACCCGAAAGGATGTTGACGAGGGTCGTCTTACCCGCGCCATTAGGACCAATGAGTGCCGTGATCTTGTTCTTCGGCACGTCGAACGTCGCGCCGTTGAGTGCGTTGACGCCGAGGAACGATTTGGTAATGTTCTCGCAGCTAAGGATTGATCCGCCGGCGACGTCGGGTGACGCGGTGGTCTGGTCACTACTCGTCATTGTGCGTCGTTTTCTTCAGCTTGGAGCGAGGGTTCAGCACCCGGCGCCTCATCCGCAGTGATGGCCGGCCCAGAGGGTGTGACGGCGGCGCTGGCGCCGGACGTAGCGAACTCTGGCAGTGTGAATTTGCTACGACGAAGGCGTTCGGGCACCATACCCTGAGGGCGGAACCAGAGCATGACCATGAGAAGGATGCCAATCACCATGGCGTCGATGTACTCAATCAGGCCGGGGTGCCCGGGGATAGCGGGCAGGAGCGCCGGCAAGTGAATTAGGAGCGTTTCGACGAGAAGCGCGCCGACAATCATCCCTACGTTGTTACCCACGCCACCCACGATGATCACCGCGAAGATCACGAAAGTCTCCCCAGGGAGCCACGCCGTGGGGTTGAACGAACCCCCGAACTGAATGATCAATCCGCCACCAATGCCCGCGTAGAAGGATCCGATCAGCATCGAGGTCAGTTGGTAACGAAAGACACCTTTGCCGAGCGCCGAGGCAACCGTCGGATCATCACGAATAGCGCGAAACGTACGGCCGAGGGGCGAGCGGGTGATGCGACTCATGAAGTACCACATGATCAGTGCCACCACGCCCGTGACGCCAGCGAAGAAGGGAACGAAGGAGTTGGTGGTCAACTTCAACGCATTCGCGAAGGGCTCGGGGACGTTGTACAGACCGTCGGCACCATTGAACAGTGGGATGAAATTGTTGGAGATGTCGTAGAGCACGAGCGACAGTGAGATCAAAACCATCGCCAAGTAGTCCGTGCGCAGTCGTCGCAGCGTGATCAGCGCGATGAAGAACGCCAGCACGCTCGCCGACAGTCCGCCGATGATGAGGTTGACCGGGAACGGCAGATTGAGGCCGAGAATGTAGTGCTGGCCCGACACTCCGGCATTGGGCATTCCCGCGACGCCAGTCATGTAGGCACCCACCGCCACGAACCCGATATAGGCAAAATTAAGAATCCCCGTCTCGCCGTATTGAATGTTGAGGCCCATCGCCAGGATGAAGTAGTCGAAAAAGAAGAAGACGAGCGTGAAGGCGTAGAACCAAAAGGCGGACATTGTTAAGCCCTTCCCGGCCGAGCGAACAGGCCGTTGGGCCTGAACAGCAAGGTCAAAATCAAGATGACGAAGGCGATATCGAGCTTGTAGGCCGGATTGATGAAAGCGGCGGAGACCTCGGTGGCCAACCCGATCAGCACGGCGCCCGCCATCGCGCCGTAAATACTACCCACGCCGCCCACGATGACGGCAGCGAAGATGACGAAGAGGAAGAGTTCGCCGGACGCGGGCGTGAGGTTTCCCTCAGTAATCCCGAGCACCGTGCCCGCGAGCCCGGCCAGCGTCCCCGACAGGAACCAGGTGATCGTGGTGATGCGCTTGGTGTCGATGCCGCTCGTCATCGCGAGCGTGGTGTTGTCGGACATGGCGCGCATCGACTTGCCCAATCGGGTCGTCTTCAGCATGACGTGCACGAGACCCATCAGAACCACCGAGATGGCCATGACGATCAACTGGTTTCTCGTCAAGAGGAAGGGCCCGATATGCAGGACTTGCTCAATTTTCATGTTGTAGGCCCGAACGTTGGACCCCCAGATTGAGTCGACGACGTTCAACATGATCAGCGAGAGGCCGAACGTCACGATGAGCACGTAGAAAGATTTCTCGAATCGCCGCGCGAAGGGACTGAAGAGGAAGCGATTCAACAACACGGCTATGACACCCATGAGAAGTGATCCGCCCACGAGCGCGACCCACACGTCCCAATGCAGGAACGAGGTATTGAGTTCGTACGTCAAGTACGCGCCCAGTGCCATGAAGTCCCCGTAGGCGAAATTGATGTAGTTCGTAATACCGAACTGGAGACTGAGACCAACTGCCGCGATTGCCAACACGGACGCGGTGACGAGGCCGAACCCGAAGGACAACCAGAACTGAGCCACTCTTTTCCCCCAAAGGTAAACAACGCAATCGCAAGCCCCGTAAGGCTTTGCGCGGTCGTGAGAGTTTCTATCGCAGTTTTCGACGCTTGTCAATTACTGGCCCTTTGACCGTCACCGAGTGGTCAGCCAAAATGAGGATCGCCACCCCAACCGAGGGGTCCTTTTCCGGTGTGGCCTCGCGCAAACGTCCTGGTCGCAGCGCCATCGCTTCGATATTCGCTCTCTACGAGTCCCCCGACTCTCTTTTTGTCGTTCTTCAAACGACCGTCCCCCCGCGTGACACTCGTGCAAGAATCTCAAGAGTAGTTACCTTCGGACTGCAATAGTTGTCACCATGTCAAATCAAGATCGATACTCGCACGGCCACCATGAATCGGTTCTGCGAAGCCATCGCTGGCGCACCGTTCAGAACTCCGCGGCGTTTCTCCTTCCACACTTAACTCCCGACATGGACGTGCTGGACGTGGGATGCGGTCCGGGCAACATCACCATCGACCTGGCACGAGTGGTCTCGTTGGGACGCGTTACGGGCATTGACCTCTCCCCTGACGTGATTGAAATCGCTCGCGAGACACAACTCGAAAGTGAGGTCACCAACGTGAACTTCGACGTGGGCGATGTCTACGGCCTCACATTTTCTGACAATTCGTTCGACGTGGTGTACGCGCATCAAGTGTTGCAACACTTAAGCAATCCCGTTGTCGCGCTCACTGAGATGCGACGCGTGTTGCGCGACGACGGTCTGCTCGCGGTTCGCGACAGCGACTACGGGGCGTTCACCTGGTCGCCCGACAGTCCGATACTTGATCGGTGGATGGAGATTTACCAGGCCCTGACCAGGAAGAACCATATGGATGCGAACGCAGGGCGCCATCTTCACGCATGGGTGCGACGTGCTGGTTTCACCTCGCTTGAGGTGGCCACGTCAAACTGGACGTTCTACCGGCCCGAAGAGCGCGTCTGGTGGGGACAGCTCTGGGCCGACCGCGTTCGAGAGAGTGAGTTCGCGCGTCAGAGCCTCGAGTACGGTCTCACATCGCAACAAGAACTAGCCGCGATTGCTGGTGCGTTTTTGTCGTGGGCCGAGGACGAAGACGGCTTCTTCAATCTCGTCAACACCGACGTGCTCGCGCGTCGCTAGCGCAATCACGTGAGGAAGATCCCCTCAACCGAAAGACGTTGCAGAGTTTCACGTCGAACAACATCAGTACGCGAGCGCGGAAGAAATGACTAAGCCCCACGTCATATTGATCGTCGCATCATGACGACCTCGCCGTGCGTCGACATCGTTCGTCGCGCACAACACGATGACGTATTGGTGATTCGCGACGTTGCGCGTGACGACCGCGGAGTAGGGTCATTTCGCGACAGCGGCGCCGCGAAACGTCGATCAAACCGAGCTCACGTCTAGCCGGTTGTAGGGAGTTCGTGTCCGATTTTCGCAGTCGATGCAACCCACATCGGGGCCTCTGGGAGTGGTGGCTCGGTACCACCATGGCGTCTCACATTGGGCATTAGAAATATGCCAACATCAGGGAAGTTCCGGAAAACGGGACCTTAACTTTTGTAGAATAGGGTGATGTTCGAAACGACGCTTCCCCTCGTTTGGCGGCTCGCAATTATCTTCGTCGCAGGCGTGGCCGCAGGTATGTCCAACGGCATCGCCGGCGGGGGAACCTTCCTCAGTTTTCCCACCTTGGTCGCTCTCGGCGTCCCGACACTACAAGCGAACGTTTCCTCCTCAGTAGGAATTCTGCCGAGTCTGCTCGGCGGCATCAATGTCTTTCGTCGAGAGATCACGAACCACAAGAGACTGTTGCGGGAACTCTCGGTGCCGTGCGTCATGGGTTCCATCGTTGGATGCGCGATCTTGTTGGAAGGATCCAATCAGACGTTCAAGAGCGTCGTGCCGTGGCTCATCGGCGCCGCCACGCTTCTCTTCGCCGTCGCTCCGCGCATAACGAAACTTCTTGCCAAGAGAGCTACCGACAATGTCAACCCGGTGCGGCGGCGCACACTCTTCATTGGAATCTTCATCGCGTCAATGTACGGGGGGTACTTTGGGGCTGGCCTCGGCATCGTGTTGCTGGCAGTGATGGCCCTTACGCTGCCGTTCGATATTTACGAACTCCAGGGCATTCGCAGCGTGTTGGGGACGTTGATTAACGCGGTCGCAGCCGTGGTTTTCATTATCCGCGGACACCTCGCCCTCGACGCCGTGTACGCCCTGTTAGTCGGCTCGCTGATCGGCGGTTGGCTGGGTACCATGCTCGTTCGCCGCGTGTCACCAAAGGTTGTGCGCACCCTCGTTATTCTCGTTGGCGCCGGGACGACTATCCGTCTCGCGATCGGTACGTAGGTACGAGTCAGTTCGCGTTCACCGAGCTAGTTGAGTGAGCTGCTGACCCTTCGTGCGTCGGTGAAAGACCCTTTCGCCGCAGATGATAACGAACGCGAGGACGCCGGCAGGTAGGAGCGGAGCAAACCTCGGTGCGTCGACGGCAATGAAGGCGCCGAGCCCCGCGCCACCGATCAAGGCCAAGAGGAGCATCGCACTTCGACCCGAAATGGGTTCATTGCGTTTCGCCACGCCCGCGAGTAATTGCGTGAGCGTTCCGGTTAGATAGGTGGTTGAGAGGCCACTAATGCCAAAGCGAAGCGTCGCCGCGCTCTGAACGCCCAAGGCGACCGCGTTGATACTGAGCATCGCGTACTCCGCAGCGCCGGCGGGAGCGCCAGAGGCGATCTCCCACCACGTCGCAAAGATGAAGAGCACTACAAGTTCCAGAACCAACGCCTTGAGAATCGATCGAGGCCAGATCTCGTCGTCCTTGTGAGCGTGCCCCGCCACTCGTGCGCCCACCAGACTTCCGACGACGAATCCGAGAAACGCGATACCCGTGTGAAGAGCGAGCGACACGTCACCTTTGCCCGCGGCCACACCGAGCAACACCATGTTTCCGGTCATCACGCTCGTAAAGACGCCACCGAGCCGGGTGAAACCAATGGCGTCGATTGAGCCGGTCACCACAGTCAACAAGATGACGAGGGCGTCACGTTTGCGCACTCGCGTCCAGAACGCCTTGTCGCGTATGTTCGCCACGGACCCTATTCGTCGCTCGACGACCGCGCGGCCGCGCTTCCACCGAGGAAGGACTCAACGAAGAGGGGATTCTGTTCGAGGTCCCTCGGCGCGCCCGAAAGGACAACCTTGCCGCCGCCGAGTACGTACGTCCAGTCAGAGATTCGTAGGGCAGCCTTCGCGCGTTGCTCAACGAGCAACACCGTCGAACCGTGGTCCGCGAATCCCCGAACGAACTCTTCGAGAAGTTGCGTGGCGACCATGGGCGCCAAGTTCGCCGTCGGTTCGTCGAGTACAAGAACCGCGGGCGACAACATCAAGACCCGACCCATCGCGAGCATCTTTCGCTCACCACCGGAGAGCTTTCCGGCCTTCCTCGTCATCATCGACTTGAGTTTCGGAAAGAAGTCGAGGACCGCGTCAATGCGGTCGGGTATCTCGTTGCGGCTGAGTAGGTAGCCGCCGATCTCCAAGTTCTCCTTCACCGAGAGCGGTGGGAAGACGTCGTCGATTTGGGGAACGTAACCGACGCCAAGTTTGGCGACCTCTTCGGGAGGTAAGTTCGTGATTTCGTTCTCGCCAACCGTGATGTGACCTTCGAGAACCTTCACCACGCCCACGAGGGACTTGAGGAGTGTCGACTTCCCCGAACCGTTCGGCCCCACCACGGAGACGACCTTGCCCGGCGTGGCTTCGATGGCGATCTCGCTCACAATTGCTCGGCCGTCGTATCCGGCGCTCAGCCCGTTGGTGCTGAGCACCAATCCCTGTTTTGTTAGTTCAACCGACAAGGTACGCCTCCACCACTTCAGAGTTTGCTCGAAGTTCCGACATCGTGCCCTGGGCCAGGACCTTGCCCTCGGCCAGAACGATCACCGGGTCACAGAACTCGTCGGTGATCGAAAGTTCGTGCTCGACCATCACGATAGTCATCCCACCCTCGCAGAGTTTGGTGAGGTGGTTGCCAATCCTGCGCGCGAGGTTCGCGTGCACGCCCGCCATCGGCTCGTCGAGCAGCAGGATCTTGGGTTCCGCGAGCAACGCGCGCATGATCTCGACCAGTCGTCGCTGACCACCCGAGAGACCTCCGGCGTAGGCGTCGGCGTAGCGCGCAAGACCGAAACCCTCCAAGATCTCTTCAGCCCGTTCGATGTTCGCCTTGTCGTCCGCGCCCCAGAAGCGACGTCCTTTCACCGATCCCCAAAACGAGTCGCCCGACTGCTTGGGAATCGCACACACCAAGTTCTCGAGGACCGTGAGTTTCTTGAACTCACTCGCCAACTGGAACGTTCGAACGACGCCCATTCGCGCCCGCTTGTACGACGGCATGTGGGTGATGTCTTGACCTTCAAAGAAGATCTTGCCCGACGACGACGGCAGAGTACCCGCGAGCATCGCCAATGTCGTCGACTTCCCCGCGCCGTTGGGACCGATCAAACCGGTGAGGCGACCTTGTTCAATATTGATAGTCACGTCCGAGACCACCGTGACTCCGTTGAAACTTTTGGTGAGAAGCTCGGTCGAAAGTATGACGTGATGGTCGTTCACGACGGACGTCGTCTTCAACACGCTCTTGAAATTGAACTCGTCGTTCGTACCGATGTTCACGGTTGTGTCGGCGTCGGCGTCTTCGACGGGCGAGTCGACGGGGGTGCGGCCGACGACGGTACTCAACACGCGGCGCTTTTCGGGGATAACACCGTTTGATCGAAACCAGAGAAAGAGAATGATCAAGAGTCCAATGGCGACCCACTCGAGGGCCGGCACTAAGGACGGTGAGCCGAAGGGAGGCAGGAAACGCGTGATCTCTTCGAAGCCGAGCGGCACCAAGATCGCTCCCAACACGGCGCCCTTGTGGTTGCCGGCGCCGCCGATGATGATGGCGGCGAAGAGGACGATCGTCTCGGCGTAGCCCCAGGCTCCGGGGGCCCACAGACTGATGAAGCCCACGAGTATGGCCCCGCTCAAGCCGGCGATCATGCCACCCAAGACGAGGATGCTGGTGCGCTGACCACGGAGATTCTTGCCCAGGGAGTCGGCGACGATGTCGTTATCGCGCATGGCGCGAAGAGAACGACCGAAGGGTGACTCGGTGATTCGACGGAGGAAGAAGTACACCAGAACTGCGAGTACGGTCGCGATCCCGCCGTAGGCCAACTGATAGCCCAGACCTTGCGCGTTAAACACGTTCTGCAGTGGCGCGGGAACGATGGAGATTCCCGCGGAACCGTTCAAGAAGGGAATGTAGTTCTTGACGAGAAGGTTCAACAACACCGCCGAGACTAAGAGACCTACCGCGGCGAAGTCACCGCGGAGTCGCTTACCGACCAAGAACACAAAAGGCAACGCGATGAGACCGCCTACCAACGTGGCGCCGATCCACGGCAGCGGGAAGGGAAGGTTCCAACCGAGGACGTACTGCTGGAATCCACCATTGGCCGTGGCCGACGGGGGCATCGAAAGGATGGCCGCGGTGTAGGCGCCGGCGGCCTGGAAGATGATGAAGCCGAAGTTGGAGATTCCGGCAACACCGAACTGCATGTTCAGGCCGAGACAAGCCAGCGCGTCGACCGCGCCGTAGACCAAAACGGTCGTTAGATAGAACCACATTAGAGTGTCTTCTCGCTTCCAAAGAGTCCGTAGGGTCGAAACGCCAGCATTCCTAACAACACCAGGAACGCGATTACTTCCTTGTAGTCGGCTGCGATGTACGCCGCGCTCACTTCGGTCGCCAGTCCAATAGCTAAGGCGCCAAGCATCGCGCCGTAGGGTTCGCCAGGTCCGCCCAAGAACATCGCCGCCAACAGCAGCACGATGTAGAGCTGCGCGCTCGTCGCTTCGAACACGCCAGAGTTCATGGCGAACACCGTCCCGGCGAGTCCGCACAACGCGCCGGAAATGACCCACGTCATGGAGATGATGAACTGCGTCTTCACGCCACTGTTGCGAGCCAAGTTCGGATTGGCCGACGTCGCGCGCATGGCCTTGCCCAAACGGGTGTACTTGAGCAGCCAGTGGATCAGGACCAACACCCCGGCGCAGATGCCGAGGATGATCAACTGAACTTCGCTCAGCAGCATCCCGAGAATATGAAACTCGTGGCCTTGGCTCATCGTGTACGAGACGA